>NZ_JAWOAI010000005.1:0-55474 GCF_033194735.1 Streptomyces sp. W16 | reverse complement strand
CAGCGCGAACGTCACCGCGTCCAGACAGGCCACCGCGGGCCCGCCGAACGCGGCGTACAGGCCCGCGCCCGTCAGCGGCGCGACCAGCTTCATGCCCTCCACCGCCGTCATCCGCAGCCCGTTGAAGTCACCGAGGAGATCCCGGGCCACGACGGCGGCGACAAGCGCCGACTCGGCGGGGTCCTGGACGACGACGATGGTGCCGTAGACGAGCAGGACGGTGAACAGGAGCCACAGGTCGGCGCGGGAGTCGACGCCGAAGAGGGTGAGGAGGAGCGTGGCCAGGCCGAGGTTCGTCCGGATCAGCAGGGGCTTGCGGCGGACGCGGTCGGCGATCGTGCCGAGGGCCGGGCCGCACAGGGTAGGCGCCCAGACCGCGAACACGCACAGCGCGGCCAGCCCGTTCGAGCCGCTGAGGTCCTTCACCCACACACCGGCCGCCAGCCCCAGCGCGGACGTGCCGAAGGCGGACACCACCAGACCCGTGAAATACAGCCCCGCGTTGCGGTCCCGCAGGATGCGGGTCACCGCCCAGTTCGTCGTCATGCCTGGTCATCGTGGGTCTAAGGCCGGGGGTGAGACATCGGGCAGGTGCCCTAGAAACGCGCCGCGCGGCGCGGGCGGGAACCCGTCGCAACCTGTCGGGCGATGAGTTCCCGGGCCACCGCCGGTCTACCCCAAGAGTGAGGACCGATCCCCGGAAGGGAAGCGCATGACCGACAGCATCTTCGACCTCGGCCCGCAGACCCGTGTCGTCGCCCGGCTCGTGGAGGGCGTCACCGACGAGCAGCTCAGGGACGTGACCCCGTGCCCCGGCACCGCCGTACGCAACATGCTGGGACATCTGCTCGGCCTGTCCGTCGCCTTCCGCGACGCCGCGCGCAAGGACCTGGGCGTCATGACGGACACCGCACCGGACACCGCCGCCTCCGACATCGGCCCCGGCTGGCGCGAGGACTTCCCCAAGGTCCTCGACGGACTCGCCGACGCCTGGCGCGACCCGGCCGCCTGGACCGGCATGACCCGCGCGGGCGGCATCGACCTCCCCGGCGAGATCGCCGCCGCCGTCGTGGCCGACGAACTGGTCGTCCACGGCTGGGACCTGGCCCGCGCCACCGGCCAGCCCTACGACCCCGACCCGACCGCGCTCCAGGCCTCGTACACCTTCCTGCTGGCGGTGGCGGAGGACCCGACCGGCGGCGGGGGCATCTTCGGACGAGTGGTGCCGGTACCGGCGGACGCCCCACTCCTGGACCGGGCGGTGGGCCTCAGCGGACGGGACCCGGGCTGGAAGCCGTAGACCCGGCGCCCTCAGGTGTGGACCGGGAACGACGACTGGAACGCCAACCGCTCGTCCGCCCCGTCCCCGATGCGGGTGAGGATCTCGTCGAGCGCCATGAACTCCTCCCACGCCGCCCGGCCCGTCGCCGCGGTCAGCCGGGCCACGACGAGATCCTCCAGCTCGGGGACGCGTTTGTTCTTCCACACCTTGTCGGCGAGGCTCACCAGCAGGTCCTCAAGACCGACCTGCGGCTGCGCCCACGAGGCGTGCGTCGCGGCGAAGCGGGCCAGCTCCGGGTCGACACCGTGGCCCAGCAGGAGAGTCCGTCCCGCCTCCTCGTGCGCGGCCCCGGGCCCGGAGAGCTCGGAGACGTGCACCGTCTTGCCCACGTCGTGCGTCGCCGCCCCGAAGAGCACCGCCTCGCGGTCGAGGGACAGGGCCGGGCAGTGCCGCTCCGCCCAGTCGACCAGCCGATGTGCGACATCGTGGACGGCCCGCAGATGGGCCGCCAGCCGCGGCGGGCTCCCCAGCTCCGACAGCAGCACGACCACACGGTCCGGCAGCGGCAGCAGCGGCGGGTCGACGGCACCGGTCATCGCCCTCGACAGGAGAGTGTTGGCCATCATCGCGTCAGGGTACTGACCGCGTACCCAGGAGCCGACCGTTCCGAGACCGAGCACCACGGAACGCCCTGAAATGTGAGTGCCGCACGCCCCGGAACCGTACTCTTCCCCACCATGCCTCTCAGTCTGACCGTCCTCGGCACCGCCTCCCCGCATCCACGCCCCGGCCGCCCCTGCTCCGGGTACCTGCTGCGCGGCGGCGGCGCCGAGGTGTGGGTGGACGCGGGCACCGGAACGTTCGCGGAGTTGCAGCGGCACACGGACCCGGCGCGGCTCACCGCGATCTGGATCTCGCACCTGCACGCCGACCACAGCGCCGATCTCCTCGCCGCCGCCTACGCGTTCGCCTTCGGCGGGATGACCCCGGCCGCCCCGATCCCGGTCTACGCCCCGCAGGACTGCGCCCGCCGCCTCGCCGGCTTCTTCGGGCAGCCGGACGTCCGGTTCCTGAGCGGCGTCTTCGACTTCCGTCCGCTCTACGACGGCCACGCCGTCCGGCACTGGAACCTCCGCCTCACCGCGCGCGCCGTCGTCCACGACACCGAGGCGTACGGGCTGCGCGCCGAGTGCCAGGGGAGTGTCCTCGGCTACTCCGGGGACAGCGGACCCTGCGAGGCACTGGCCGAACTCGCGGGCGGCGCCGACGTGTTCCTGTGCGAGGCCGACGTCGACCGGCATCGCGAAGGCGAACGCCAGGTCCACCTCACGCCCGAGGACGCCGGCGCCTGCGCCAAGGGCGCGCGCGAACTCCTCATCACCCACGTGGGACCCACCCTCACCAGGGAAGCGGCCCTGGAACGCGCCGCCGCGATCTTCCCCGGCCGGACCTCCGCCGCGCTGGAAGGCGTCACCAAGACCATGTGAAGCGCTTTCTCGTTCCTTTGTCAGAAGCATTGACGAAACACAGGGCCGCTCCTACCTTCAACGCGTCGTACTTCGTACGTCATATATGAGACGCGATATGTGAGATCCGAGAGGCGCGCATGACCTCTGTGCCCACGCCGATCCCCTCCCGCACGCAGTACGTGCAGGAGGAGATCAAACGCCGCATCCTCACCGGGCAGTTGACGCCGGGTCAGCCACTGGTCGAGACCGAACTCGCCGCACAGTTCGGGGTGTCCAAGACCCCGGTGCGCGAGGCGCTCAAGACCCTGGCAGGCACCGGGCTCGTCGTGATGAACCAGTACAAGGGCGTCACGGTGCGCATGGTGGACGCGGACATGGCGCGCGAGGTGTACGACGTCCGGCTGCTCCTCGAACCCGAGGCGCTCCGGCGGGCCGTACGACTGGGCGCCTCCCTGGACGCCGCTCGTGAAGCCCTGACCCGCGCCGACGAGGCCACCGACACCGCCGAACGCTCCCTCGCCAACCGGGAGTTCCACCGCGCCCTGTACCTGCCGTGCGGCAACCCGCTGCTCGGCCGGATGCTCGACGAGGTCCGCGACCAGGCCGCCCTCGTCTCCGCCGTCGCCTGGGCCGCCTCGCCCTCCTGGGAACGGGAGGCCGGCGAACACCGCGAGATCCTGCGGCTCGCCCTCGACGGCGACGCGGACGCCGCGGCGACCGCGCTGCACGCCCACATCGCGTCGTTCGTGCAACGGGCCTTCCCCGGCACCGAGTTGGGACAGGGACCCGGCACCGAGTCGGGAACCCAGGGAGAGGACGGTCAGGCATGACAGCGGCGTTCGAGGCCCAACGGGCCGCCCTGGCGGACGTGGTGGCGATCCCGGTGACACCGTTCGCCGAGGACGGCAGCGTCGACCAAGACACCCACCGGGCCCTGCTGCGCCGCCTGCTCGACGGCGGGATCGGCATCCTCACGCCGAACGGCAACACCGGCGAGTTCTACGCCCTGACCCCTCAAGAACGCCAACTGGTAACGGAGTTGACCGTCGACGAGGCGGGCGAACGCGCCGCTGTCCTCGTCGGTGTCGGCCACGACGTGCCCACCGCCATCGCCTCCGCCCGGCACGCCCACGACCACGGCGCCCAGATGGTGATGGTCCATCAGCCCGTCCACCCCTACGTCTCGCAGGGCGGCTGGGTCGACTACCACCGCGCCATCGCCGAGGCCGTGCCCGACCTGGGCGTCGTCCCGTACATCCGCAACGCCCAACTCCTCGGCGCCCGCCTCGCCGAACTCGCCGACGACTGCCCGAACGTGATCGGCGTGAAATACGCCGTCCCGGACGCGGCCCGCTTCGCCGCCTTCGCCCGGGACGCGGGGCTCGAACGCTTCGTGTGGGTGGCCGGGTTGGCCGAACCGTACGCGCCGTCCTACTTCTCGGCGGGCGCCACCGGCTTCACCTCCGGGCTCGTGAATGTCGCCCCGTCCGTTTCGCTGAACATGATCGAAGCGCTTCGATCGGGCGACTACCCCGCGGCGATGAAGGTGTGGGAACAGATCCGCCGTTTTGAGGAACTAAGGGCCGCAAACGGCTCGGCGAACAACGTCACGATCGTGAAGGAAGCGCTTGCGTCCCTCGGCCTGTGCCGCCGCGACGTACGGCCGCCCAGCAAGTCCCTGCCCGAGAGCGAGCGCGCCGAGGTCGCCGCGATAGCCGCCGGATGGTCCACATGAAGGCACCGGAAGAGCTCAGAAGCCACCAGTGGTACGGCACCGACGGGCTGCGCTCCTTCAGCCACCGGGCCCGCACCCGTCAGCTCGGCTACCTCCCCGAGGAACACCTCGGCAAGCCCGTCATCGCGATCCTCAACACCTGGTCGGACATCAATCCCTGTCATGTGCACCTCCGTGACCGCGCCCAGGCGGTCAAGCGGGGCGTGTGGCAGGCGGGCGGCTTCCCGCTGGAGTTCCCGGTCTCCACGCTCAGCGAGACCTTCCAGAAGCCGACCCCGATGCTCTACCGCAACCTCCTCGCGATGGAGACCGAGGAACTGCTGCGGTCGTACCCCGTCGACGGTGCCGTGCTGATGGGCGGCTGCGACAAGTCGACCCCCGCGCTCCTCATGGGCGCCGCCAGCGTCGACCTGCCCACCGTCTTCGTCCCCGCCGGGCCGATGCTGCCGGGCCACTGGCGCAACGAGATCCTCGGCTCCGGCACCGACATGTGGAAGTACTGGGACGACAAACGCGCCGGTCTCATCGGCGACTGTGAGATGACCGAACTGGAGAGCGGCCTCGCGCGCTCGCCCGGGCACTGCATGACCATGGGGACGGCGTCCACGCTGACGGCCGCGGCGGAGGCGCTGGGTGTGACCGTGCCGGGCGCGTCGAGCATTCCGGCCGTGGACTCGGGACACGACCGGATGGCCGCGCAGTCCGGCATGAGGATCGTGGAGCAAGTCCACAAGGGGCGTGTCCTCTCGTCGATCCTCACTCCGGAAGCCTTCGAGGACGCCGTCACCACCGTCCTCGGCCTCGGCGGCTCCACCAACGCCGTGATCCACCTGATCGCCATGGCCGGCCGCGCGGGCGTCCGCCTCACGCTCGACGACTTCGACCGCATCGCCCGCACGGTCCCGGTCCTCGCGAACGTACGGCCCGGCGGACGCACGTACCTCATGGAGGACTTCCACTTCGCGGGCGGCCTGCCCGGCTTCCTCTCCCGGATCACGGACCTGCTCCACCTCGACCGGCCGACGGTCTCGTACGACACCCTGCGCGAACAGCTCGCCGGCGCGCAGGTGCACAACGACGACGTCATACGACCGCGCGACAACCCGGTCGCGCACGAGGGCGGGGTCGCCGTCCTGCGCGGCAACCTCTGCCCGGACGGCGCCGTCATCAAGCACATCGCCGCCGAACCGCACCTGCTCAAACACACCGGCCCCGCGGTCGTCTTCGACGACTACCGGACCATGCAACGCACCATCAACGACCCGGAGTTGGGCATCACCGCCGACAGCGTGCTGGTGCTGCGCAACGCGGGCCCCAAGGGCGGCCCCGGCATGCCCGAGTACGGCATGCTCCCGCTCCCCGACCACCTCCTCAAGCAGGGCGTCCGGGACATGGTCCGCATCTCCGACGCCCGGATGAGCGGCACGAGTTACGGCGCGTGCGTACTGCACATCGCACCCGAGTCGTACATCGGTGGACCACTGGCGCTCGTGCGGACCGGGGACACCATCACTCTGGACGTCGAGGCACGCACTCTCCAACTCAACGTGGACGACGAGGAGTTGGCGCGACGCAGGGCGGAGTGGGCACCGCCGCCCGCACGGTACGAGCGCGGCTACGGCGCGCTCTACAACGAACAGATCACCCAGGCGGACACCGGCTGCGACTTCGAGTTCCTGGCCCGGCCGGGCAAGGTGCCGGACCCGTACGCCGGTTGAGCACCCCCTCGCTTCGCATGCCCGTCGAGCAAGCGCTTCCTGCACCTGAACGCACCTGCACCTGAACGACACCCGCACCCGCTGCACCCGCCCCACTGGAACGGAGAACAGTCATGGCCCAAGCCGCAGCCGTGGCGAAACCGCCCGCGCCACCCCGGCGGCGCCGTGCCTCCGCGACCCCGCGCAGGCTCCCGTATCTGCTGATCGCCCCGGCCGCGCTGCTCATGCTGGGCTTCATCGCCTACCCGGTGATCAGCGTCTTCTACTACAGCCTGCAGAACTACAACCCCACCAAGCCGTGGCGCAACGGCTTCGCGGGCCTCGACAACTTCACCCACGCCTTCACCAACGACCCGCAGTTCTGGGACACGTTGACCTTCAGCTTCAAGTGGGTCGTCGTAGAGGTGGGCCTCCAACTGCTCTTCGGTCTCGCCCTCGCGCTGATCGTCAACCAGACCTTCGTGGGCCGGTCCATCGGCCGCGCGCTGGTGTTCTCCCCGTGGGCCGTGTCGGGCGTACTGACCTCCGCGATCTGGGTACTGCTCTACAACTCCCAGACAGGCGTGACCCGTTATCTCGCGGACATGGGAATCGGCCAGTACGGCACGAGTTGGCTGTCCGACCCCTCAACCGTCTTCTCCGCAGCCGTAGTTGCGGATCTCTGGCGAGGCGTCCCCTTCTTCGCGATCCTCATCCTCGCCGACCTCCAGTCCGTGTCGAAGGACCTGTACGAGGCCGCCGAGGTCGACGGCGCCAGCCGCTTCAAGCAGTTCCTGCACATCACGCTGCCGCACCTCAAGGACGCGATCGTCCTCTCCACGCTGCTGCGGGCGGTCTGGGAGTTCAACAACGTCGACCTCCTCTACACCCTGACCGGCGGCGGCCCGGCCGGCGAGACCACCACGCTCCCGCTCTACGTCGCCAACACCAGCGTCGAGGCCCACAACTTCGGCTACGCCTCGGCCCTCACCACGGTCGCCTTCGTCATCCTTCTCTTCTTCTCGATCATCTACCTGCGTCTGAGCAAGTTCGGAGGCGGCGACAAGTGATCACCGAGATCGCCCCGGCCCGCGAGCGGGAGTCCGCCGCACCGCAGCAGCCGCGCAAGGTCCGCCGCGCCTGGGACGAGGTCCCGCGCTGGCAGATCTACCTCCCCCTGGGCATCTACCTCGTCTTCACCCTGATCCCCTTCTACTGGATCCTGCTCTTCGCGTTCCGCCCGTCCGGCTCGACCTCCCTCGTGCCCTGGCCGATGACCCTCGACCACTTCCAGAAGGTGTGGACCGAACGCAGCTTCGGCGTCTACTTCCAGAACAGCGTCTACGTCGGCGTGGCCACCCTGGTCCTCACCACGGTCGTCGCCCTGGCCGGCGGCTACGCGCTCGCCCGCTTCGAGTTCAGGATCAAGCGCACCTTCATGCTCGCCCTGCTCTGCTCCCAATTCGTGCCGGGCGCCCTGCTGTTGGTCCCGCTGTTCCAGATCTTCGCCAAGCTCCAGATGATCAACTCGCTCGGCAGTGTCATCCTCGCGGAGACCGTCTTCCAGCTCCCGCTGTCGATGATCCTGATCAGCGGCTTCATCAGGAACGTCCCGCAGTCCCTGGAAGAGGCCGCCTGGGTCGACGGCTGCAACCGCTTCACCGCGTTCCGCATCGTCGTCCTCCCGCTGCTGCGGCCCGGGCTGATCGCCGTCGGCTCCTTCGCCTTCGTGCACGCCTGGAACCACTTCCTGTTCGCCCTGATGTTCCTGTCCGACCAGAGCAAGCAGACCATCCCGGTCGGCCTCAACACCCTGATGAGCGCGGACAGCGTCGACCTCGGCGCACTCGCCGCAGGCGGCATCGTCGCGGCCGTACCGGTGGTGATCGTGTTCGCCTTCATCCAGAAGTGGCTGATCACCGGCTTCAGCGCGGGGGCGGTGAAGGGATGAGGCAACCGCTTACCCTGCTGGCGAAGATCGTCGAAGCAGGGAGAATCCCATGACATCCAAGACCGGTCCCACGACCGTCACCGCATCCGCGGCCACGACAGTCACCGCGCCCGTCTCCATGCCCGTCCCGGTCGTCCTCGCGGGCGCCCGGGGCCACGGCCGCTGGCACGTCGAGAACATCCGCCGGCTCCAGGACAAGGGCCTTGTACGCCTTGTCGGAATCTGCGAGCTGACCCCGCTGACCGAGGAGGAGTTCGGCGGCGAACTCCCGGCCCAGTCACCGGACTTCGGCGAACTCCTCGACTCCACCGGCGCCCAGGTCGCGGTGATCTGCACCCCGATCCCGACCCACACGGACCTCGCCCTGGCCGCCGCGAAGCGGGGCGTGCACCTGCTGCTGGAGAAGCCGCCCGCGCCCTCGTACGCCGAGTTCCGCCGGATGGCCGACGGGGTCGCCGCGGCCGGGGTGGCCTGCCAGATCGGGTTCCAGTCACTCGGCTCGCACGCCGTACCCGCGATCCGGCGGCTGATCGCCGAGGGCGCCATCGGCACGCTGACCGGAGTCGGCGGGGCCGGTGCCTGGGCCCGCGACGAGGCGTACTACCGGCGCGCCCCCTGGGCGGGCAAGCGGCGCCTGAACGGCGTCGACGTGATCGACGGCGTGCTGACGAACCCCCTCGCGCACGCCGTGGCCACCGCCCTCGCCCTCAACGACACGACCCGCGCCGAGGACGTCGTCCGCATCGAGACCGAACTCGTGCGCGCCAACGACATCGAGTCCGACGACACCTCCTGCGTCCGCGTCACCACCGTCCAGGGCCGCCCGGTCACCGTGGCCGTGACCCTGTGCGCCGAACACCCCGGCGATCCCTATGTGTTGGTGCACGGCAGCGAGGGCCGGATCACCTACTGGTACAAGCAGGACCGCGCCCTGCTCCAGCGCGCGGGCCACGGCCCGGAGGAGTTCGAGTACGGCAGCACGGACCTGTTGGAGAACCTGGTCGCCCATCTCGTCGACGGTGACGCGCTGTTGGCCGAACCGGACTCGACGGGCGCCTTTATGAAGGTCGTCGAAGCGATCCGCCGGGCCCCCGACCCGGCTCAACTGCCCACCGATGCCTGGAACTTGCTGGCCGCCGAGAACCGCCGGGTCGTCCCCGGCATCGACGCACTGGTCACGGCGGCGGCCGACACCCTCGCCCTCTACTCCGAGCTGGGCGCCCCCTGGGCCCCACCGAAAGAGGTGAGCCCTTGATGATCACCCACGACACGCCGGTGCTGCGCGTCGCGGGCCGCCCGGTCGCCCGGTACGTCACCCGGCCCGAGCTGCCCGCCAGGCTCTCCCCGCGCCCCTATCTGCACCCCGTCACGACCCTGGCCGGCACGGCGGTCACCGAACTGAGCCCCGTCGACCACACCCACCACCTCGGCGTCGGTGTCGCCGTTCCCGACGTCGAGGGGCACAACTTCTGGGGCGGCCGGACATACGTCCGCGACCAGGGCCCCACGGAACTGGACAACCACGGGGCCCAACGCCACTCCGCCTTCCAGCTCCGCGACCCCGACGGCTTCGTCGAGGAACTGCGCTGGGTGGCCTCCGGCGCCGAGCTGCTGCGCGAGCGCCGTACGGTCGCCGCCACCGAACTCACCGACACCGCCTGGGCGTTGGACTTCACCTTCTCGCTCACCAACATGACGTCCGACCCCCTGTCGATCGGCAGCCCCGCCACCAACGGCCGCCCCGGAGCCGCGTACGGCGGCTTCTTCTGGCGGGCCCGCAAAGAGGCCGAGACCCCGCACGTCTTCACCGCCGACCGAGAGGGCGAACCGGCCGTCCACGGGACCCGCGCCGACTGGCTCGCCCTCGCCGGCACCGGTTGGACGCTGGTCCTCGCCGGCGCCACGGACCGCTCCCGCCAGGACCCGTGGTTCGTCCGCACCGCCGAATACCCGGGCGTGGGTTCGTCGTTGGCGTCGGAGGAGCGGCTGCCGATCCCGCCCGGCGACACGGTCGTACGACGCATCGTCACCGTAGTCGCCGACGGCCGCCTGGACCGGGCCGAGGCAGCGGTGCTGGTGCGGAAGGCGGTCGGCCAGTGACACCCGAGACGTACACCAACCCCGTCCTGAACGCCGACTGGTCCGACCCGGACGTCATCCGCGTCGGCGACGACTTCTACCTCACCGCGTCCAGCTTCGGCCGCGTACCGGGCCTGCCGCTGCTGCACTCCCGCGACCTGGTGAACTGGACTCTGGTCGGCCACGCTCTCCAACGCCTCGAACCCGTACGGGAGTTCAGAACCCCGCGCCACGACTGCGGCGTGTGGGCCCCCGCGTTGAGACACCACGACGAGCGCTTCTGGATCTTCTGGGGCGACCCCGACCAGGGCATCTTCCAGGTCAACGCCCCCGAGATACGCGGCCCTTGGACCCGCCCCCACCTCCTCAAGGAGGGCAAGGGCCTGATCGACCCGTGCCCCCTGTGGGACGGCGACCACGACGAGGCCTATCTCGTCCACGCCTGGGCCAAGTCCCGCGCGGGCATCAAGAACCGCCTCACCGGCCACCGTATGCACCCCGACGGCACGACCCTGCTCGACGACGGCAAGGTGATCGTCGACGGGGACCACATCCCCGGCTGGTTCACCCTGGAGGGACCCAAGGTTCACCAACACGACGGCTGGTACTGGATCTTCGCGCCCGCCGGGGGAGTCGAGACCGGCTGGCAGGGTGCCTTCCGCTCGCGCGGCTTCTTCGGCCCGTACGAGGAGAAGGTCGTCCTGGAGCAGCGGAGCACCGACGTCAACGGCCCGCACCAGGGCGCGTGGGTGCGCACCCCGTCCGGCGAGGACTGGTTCCTGCACTTCCAACAGCGCGGCGCCCACGGCCGAGTTGTCCACCTCCAGCCGATGCGCTGGGGTGACGACGGCTGGCCGGTGATCGGCGACGCGGGTGCCCCCGTGGCCGTACACCCGAAACCCGACCTGCCGCCGCAGCCGCCCGCGGCGCCCGCCACCGACGACGACTTCCCCGGCGGACGGTACGGCCGCCAGTGGCAGTGGACGGCGAACCCGCAGGACGGCTGGGCCACCCACCACTCGGGCGACGGCCTACGACTGACCTGCGCACGCACGGCCGACGCGCACGACCTGCGCAGACTCCCGAACCTCCTCACCCAGCGACTCCCCGGCACACCGGCCGCCGTCGAGGCCGAACTACGGCTGCACAGCGAGGAGTTGGGGGCGCGGGCCGGACTGGCCGTGCTCGGGGACGCGTACAGCTGGATCGGACTCCAGCGGGGCGCGGACGGGGAGGTCCGGTTCGTGCACCGGTTCGCCGAACCCGTCGCCGAGCGTGAGCGGGACGCGGGGGAGCCCTGCCCCGCACCTGAGGGGCGGGTCCGGCTGCGGATCGAGATCGGCGCCGGGGCGCGGTGCCGCTTCTTCTACGACGTCGGGGACGGGCCGCGTCCGACCGGCCAGGTCTTCGCCGCCACCCCCTGGCGCTGGGTCGGCGCCCTGCTCGGGCTCTTCGCGCTCGCGCCCGTCGGCACGGGACATGCCGGCGCGGCCGTGTTCACCCGGTTCCGGATCAGTTCTCTCCACTAACTCGCCCTGCCCGTACGCCTGTTGGGAGTCGCAATGACGCACCTCCGTAGCAAGCGCTTGCCAGCCCCTGTCCGT
Organism: Streptomyces sp. W16; assembly: GCF_033194735.1. NCBI lineage: Bacteria > Bacillati > Actinomycetota > Actinomycetes > Kitasatosporales > Streptomycetaceae > Streptomyces > Streptomyces sp. W16. The sequence continues at coordinate 43,657 of NZ_JAWOAI010000005.1, read as the reverse complement.
GACGTCATCACCCCGTTGGATCCATCAGAAGAGAGCCGACCTATGAAGACCAGCATCCGCAGAAGCCGGCGGGCCGCGATGGCCGTCGCCCTGGGCTCCGTGCTCGCGCTGACCGCCACCGCCTGCGGCGACGACGGCAGTGGCGGCGCGAAGGACAAGGGCGACGAGGGCTCCGGCAAGGGCACGATCACCTTCTGGGACAACAACGGCGGTGTCCGTACCGACATCTGGAAGCAGATCATCGCGGACTTCGAGAAGAAGAACCCCGACATCAAGGTCAAGTACGTCGGGATACCGGCCGCCAGCGCCCAGTCCAAGTACGACACCGCCATCCAGGGCGGCGGTCTGCCCGACGTCGGCGGTGTCGGGACCGCGGTGCTCGCCGAGGTCGCGGTGCAGGGGGCGCTGGAGCCGTTGGACAGCCGGCTCAAGTCCAGTGCGCTGAACGGCAAGTTGAGCGAGAACCTGCTGGACGTCAGCAAGTCCGCCGGTGGCGGGGACACGCTGTACCAGATCCCGACCTCTGCCAACAACGGCACGCTGTGGTACCGCACCGATCTGTTCAAGGCGGCCGGTCTGGACGCGCCGACCACCTGGTCGAAGTTCTACGCCGCCGCCGACAAGCTCACCGACAAGGCCAAGAACAAGTTCGGCTTCACCATCCGGGGTGGCGAGGGGTCAATTGCGCCCGCGTTGGACGCGGTGTACGGGCAGACCGGGATCACGTCTTTCTGGAACGGTGACAAGACGACGGTCAACGACCCCAAGAACGTTGCCGCGTTGGCGAAGTACGTGGCCCTGTTCAAGAAGGACACGCCTTCCGCCGACCTCAACAACGACTTCACCAAGATGGTCGCGCAGTGGGACAGCGGCACGATCGGGATGCTGAGTCACAACCTCGGGTCGTACCAGGATCATCTGAAGGCGCTGGGCGCGGACAAGTTCAAGGGCATTCCCAATCCGACGCTGGACGACGGTACGCGGGTGCAGATCTCCAATCCCGTTGACGGGCTGAGTCTGTTCAAGTCCAGCAAGAACAAGGAAGCGGCCTGGAAGTTCATCGAGTTCGCGGTCTCCGCGGCGGAGAACTCCAAGTTCAACGAGTCGGCGGGGCAGGTGCCGGCGAACACGGAGGCGGCGGGTGCCGCGTGGATCCAGAAGTCCGAGCCCACGCGACTGGCGGCGGAGGCGCTCAACGGGGCCGACACGAAGATTGTGCAGCTGCCTTATTACCTGCCGGACTGGAACACCATCTCCAAGGCGGACAACGAGCCGAACTTCCAGAAGCTGTTGCTCGGGAAGATGACGGCGAAGGAGTTCCTGGACGCGTTGGCCGACCAGTTGAATGCGGCGCAGGCGGATTGGAAGAAGAACCACTGAGCTCGGGTGGTTTCGGTTCGTGGGGGACTGCGGGTCCGTTGTGGCTGGTCGCGCAGTTCCCCGCGCCCCTAAAGACAAAAGACAAAGACGGAAGGTGAACCTTCGTGTCTCTTAACCGCAGACAGATCGCCCTTGCTGGTCTTGCCGCTTTTCCCCTACGATCCGGTCGGCAAAAGGGCCGCACTCTCTACATCGCCGGTGATTCCACCGCCGCTCAGAAATACTCCACCGAGGCACCCGAAACCGGGTGGGGAATGGCGCTCCCCTTCTTTCTGCGGAGGGAAGTGAAGGTCGCCAACCATGCCGTGAACGGGCGGAGTTCGAAGAGTTTCGTCGACGAAGGGCGGCTGGAGGCGATCCTCTCCACCATCCGGCCCGGTGATCTCCTCCTCGTCCAGTTCGCGCACAACGACGAGAAGACCGCCGACCCGACCCGCTACACCGAGCCGTGGACGACGTACCAGGACTATCTGCGGCTGTACATCGAAGGGGCGCGGGCTCATGGCGCCCGGCCCGTGCTCGCCACCCCCGTCGAGCGCCGCAGGTTCGACGCCGACGGCAACGCCCTGCCGTCCCACGGGGATTACCCGGCGGCGATGCGCGCGCTCGCCCAGCAGGAGCGGGTCGCGCTGCTCGACATCGAGGCGTTGTCGCTGGCGTTGTGGCAGCGGCTCGGGGTCGAGGAGACGAAGGTCTACTTCAACTGGACCGACACCGAGCAGGACAACACGCACTTCAATCCGCCCGGTGCGATCGCCGTGGCGCGGCTCGTGGCGCGGGAGTTGGCGCGCACCCGGGTGCTCGCGCCGCGTGACGTCGTCCGGCTGCGCGACGAGATTCCCACGTCCTGGATCACCTGGCCCGAGGCGACTGACGCCTCGGACCTCCTCTGAGCAAGGAGACCCGCACAGTGCGTACATTTATGTGTCATGGACGCGTCATAGGTTCGCTGGTGGGATGCACGGCACTGGCGCTCGCCCTCACCAGCACCACCGCCCAGGCCCATCCGCGCGGCCTCGCCCGCGAGACCCTCGGCGCCGGTGACGGCTGGGCCTCCTACGGCACCGGCACCAGCGGCGGTGCCGCCGCCACCCCCGACCACGTCTACACCGTCACCAACTGGGCTGACTTCAAAGCCGCGTTGGCCGCCGGCGGCACCGCGCCGAAGGTCATCAGAGTCAAGGGGACCATCGACGCCAACGCCGAGGGCTGTGCCTCCTTCGCCGCGCCCGGCTACGACTTCGCGCAGTACCTCGCCACGTACGACCCCGCTGTCTGGGGCTACGACCAGAACCTGGACAACGAGCCGGCCGACAGCCCCGAGGGTCTGCGCAGGGTGTCGGCCGCCAACCAGAACACCGCCATCAAGGCGTTCGTGCCCGCCAACACCACCATCGTCGGCATCGGCAGGAACGCCGGCTTCAAGGGCGCCAGCCTGCAGATCACCGCCGTCGACAACATCATCGTCCGCAACCTCGCCTTCGAGAGCCCGCTCGACTGCTTCCCGCAGTGGGACCCGACCGACGGCGACACCGGCAACTGGAACTCCGAGTACGACAGCGCCGTCATCTACGGCTCCACCCATGTGTGGCTGGACCACAACACGTTCACCGACGGCGACCACCCGGACAGCTCACTGCCCACCTACTACGGGCGCATCTTCGAGCAGCACGACGGCGAACTCGACATCGTCAAGGGCGCCGACTACGTCACCGCCTCCTGGAACGTCTTCGCCGACCACGACAAGACGATCCTCATCGGCAACAGCGACAGCGCCTCCACCGCCGCCATCGACCGGGGCCATCTGAAGGTGACGCTCCATCACAACCTGTTCTCCAACCTTGTCGAGCGCGCACCCCGCGTCCGCTTCGGACAGGTCGACTCCTACAACAACCACTTCGTCGCCGAGCCCGGCTACGGCTACAGCTACGGCATCGGCCTGGAGTCCCAACTCGTCGCGGAGCACAACGCGTTCACGGTCCCGACCGGCGTCTCCGAGGCGACCATCCTCAAGAAGTGGTCCGAGGCGCCGCTCACCGCCGACGACAACTACGTCAACGGCGAGCTCACCGATCTGATCGCCGTCCACAACGCCGGTGTGCCCACCGAGATCCTCCAGTCCGGCGCGGGCTGGACGCCGACCCTGCGCACGAAGATCGACCCCGCGAGGGCCGTGCCGTTCGTCGTCGACCGCAACGCCGGTGCGGGCCGCCTGCGCTGACCCCTCGTCATCTCGTCATAAGGAGCACCCGCATGCCCTTGCACGAGTACCTCCAACGCCCCTTGTCCAGACGGGGGTTCCTCGCGGCGGGCGCCATTGCCGTGGGCGCCACGCTCGGACTCGCTTCCGGCCCCGCCCAAGCTGCCACCCGTTCCCGCCCGTTCGGCCGCTACGGTTCACCGGCCGCGCGCCTCACCCCGCTCACCCTGTACGTCGACCCGCGCGGCCGGGGCGACTTCACGACCGTCCAAGCCGCCGTCACCGCCGCGACGGGCGCCGGATACACCCTGGTCATCGCGCCCGGCGTCTACCGCGAGACGGTCACCGCCGGAGTCACCGACCCGGCGACCGGCGGGCTCACCGACGCCGCGAGCGAGATGACCTGGCTCGGCGCCGGAGAGGACCCGCGTGCCGTCGTCATCGTCTACGACAACGCTAACGGCACCCGGAAACCCGACGGTTCGGGCACCTACGGCACCTCCGGCTCGGCCACCACCCTCATCCGCACCGACGGCTTCACCGCCCGCCGGATCACCTTCGCCAACGACTGGCTGCGCGCCGAGCACCCCGACATCACCGGCACACAGGCGGTCGCGATCAAGGTGCAGGGCGACCGCTCGGCGTTCTTCGACTGCCACTTCCTCGGGCACCAAGACACCCTGTACGCCGACTCGTTGGCCCTCGGTGTCTTCGCCCGGCAGTACTACGCGCGCTGCTACATCGAAGGAGACGTCGACTTCGTCTTCGGGCGGGCGACGGCCGTCTACGACCACTGCCACTTCCGCACCCTGAACCGAACCGACCTGGCGACGGCGCCGTACGGCTTCGTCTTCGCGCCCTCCACGGCGGTCGCGAACCCGCGCGGATACCTGGTGACGCACAGCCGCGTGAGCAGCCAAGCCCCGGACGGCTACTACAAGTTGGCCCGCCCCTGGGTGCCCGGCTCGGACACCACCGCCCGTCCGATGCTCACCGTGCGAGAGACGGTGCTCGGTGCGGGGATCGACGCGGTGGCGCCGTACACCAACATGTCGGAGGCCTATCCCTGGCAGAGCCAGCGGTTCGCGGAGTACCGCAACACGGGCCCCGGTGCCGAGATCGGCGCCCCGGAGAACCGGCCCCAACTCACCGCCGAGCAGGCCGAGTCGGCGACGCGAGACGTCTATCTCGGCGACTGGAAACCGGGGCGGAGATGACCCTGCGCAGACGCACACTCATGGCCGGGATCGCCGGGGGACTGGTGGCCGCCGGTGCGGCGCCCGCCGTGGCCCTCGACCGGCGCCGGGTGCTGCACGTGCGGCCCGGTGACTCCCTGCAGGCGGCGGTGGACGCGGTCGACGGCAGTGGCCGGACGATCGTCGTGCACCCGGGGACGTACCGGGAGGTCGTCAACGTGCCTGCGGCGGCAGGGGAGTTGACCTTGCGCGGTGCGACCGGTGACCCGCGTGACGTCGTCATCGTCTACGACAACGCCAACGGGACGCAGAAGCCCGACGGTTCGGGGACGTACGGGACGGCGGGCTCCGCGACCTTCACCTCGGCGGCGCCGGGGCTGACCGTCCGCGATCTCACGCTCGCCAACGACTGGCTGCGCGCCGACCATCCGGAGATCACCGGAACACAGGCGGTGGCCGCGTATGTCACCGGTGACCGCTCGCGGTTCGCGCACGTCCGACTGCTGGCCCACCAGGACACGCTGTTCGTGGACACGACGGCGCTGGACGTCTTCGGCCGGCAGTACTTCTCCCACTGCTACATCGAGGGGGACGTCGACTTCGTCTTCGGGCGGGCCACCGCCGTCTTCGCGGACTGCCACTTCCACACCCTGCAGCGGGACGTGACCTTCACGCCCAAGGGCATGGTCTTCGCCCCCTCCACCGCCCGCGCCAACCCGCACGGCATCCTCGCGGTCCGCTCCCGGATCACCTCCGGCGCCGAGGACGCCGCGTACAAGCTGGCCCGGCCGTGGGTCCCGTCGTACGAGACGACGGCCTGGCCGTCCCTCGTCGTGCGGGACACCCGGATCGGGCCCGGCATCGACCCGGTCGCGCCCTACACGAACATGCGCGACGCCTACCCCTGGCAGTCGATGCGCTTCCACGAGTACCGCAACACGGGACCGGGCGCCGTGATCACCGTCCCGGAGAACCGGCCCCAACTCACGGCCGCCGAGGCCGGGTTGCACACCCCCGCGACCTATCTCGGCGACTGGCGTCCCTGAAGTCCCCATCCACGACAGCCTCATCCGCGACAGAACGACGAAAGGACCGCACTCCTATGTCTCGTCGTACCGCTCTCACCCTGGCCACGGCCCTGGCGTTCGGCGCCGGCCTCGCCGTGCTCCCCACCCAGGCCCAGGCCGCCACGGTAGTCGTCGACACGACCGCCGAGCTGACCAGCGCGATCTCAAGTGCCACCGCCGGCACGGTCATTCAGGTGCGCGGCGGCACCTACTACCCGACGGCCACCCTGCAGTCCACGACCAACGGCACGTCGTCCTCGCCCGTCACGCTCACCGCGTACGGCTCGGAGACGGTCAAGATCGACGGTTCGTCGCTGCCGTCCGGCTCGTGGATCTTCAAGCTGACCGCCGACTACTGGAACGTCTCCAACCTGACCTTCCAGAACTCCCCGGACAGCGCGGTCGTCTGCCAGTCCTGCACCGGCACCAACTGGAACAACGTCAAGACCATCAACGGCGGTGACTCCGGCTTCACGCTCACCGGTGACGGCACCGTCAACAACACGGTCAAGAACATTGACTCGTACGGCAATTACGACGCCGCGACGCACGGCGAGAACGCGGACGGGATCGCCATCAAGTTCGGCTCCGGCAGCGGCAACCTCGTCACCGGCGCGCGGCTGTACAACAACTCGGACGACGGGATCGACTTCTGGTCCTTCTCCACCCCGGTCACCGTCGAGCACACCTGGTCCTTCGGCAACGGCGTCAACCGGTGGTCGGACTCGGCGTTCGCGGGCGACGGCAACGGCTTCAAGCTGGGCGGTGACGGCGAGGTCGTCGCGCACGTCATCAACAACTCGGCGGCCTGGGGCAACGCGGGCAACGGCTTCACCGAGAACTCCAACACCGGTGCCCTCGTCCTCAACCGCACCACCGCGTACGCCAACAGCAAGTGGGGCTACTACTTCGCCACCAGCTCCGCCAAGCTCGGCAAGAACCTCGCGGTCAGCAACGGCGGCGGCTCGGTCACCAAGGGTTCCGCGGTCACCTCGTCCGGCAACAACTGGGACTCCGGCATCTCCACCCCGTCCTTCATCTCGACGGACGCGTCGACGACGTACAACGCCCGGTCGTCGAGCGGCACACTGCCGGCGACGACGTTCCTGACGACAGGGAGCACGACGATCGGGGCGACGATGAACTGACCTGCTCTGTGGGCCCGGTTCGGGAATTCGGGACCGGGCCCACATTCGTCATTCGTCAGGATGTCCAGCGCAGCAGCGCGGGCATGGAGGCGTGGTCGTTTCCCTCCATGGTGACGATGACCTCCCGGCCCGTCGAATTCCCCAGCCATTTCACGAAATCGCGGACCGGTGCGAAGGTTTCCTGGTCCACCACGTCGGACGGATCGAAGGTGAACTCGATCTCCTCGATCTCGAAGAAGTAGGAGGTGAACCATATTCCGTCGATCTCGATCGCCAGGCTCGCCGATTCCTCGGGGTCGTCCTGGAGTTTCGACCACACGGCGGAGGCCTCGGGAATACCGGTTTCCGTCGTGTCGGCGAGTGTCCAGGTGAGGACATGCCGTCCCGGCAGTGTCCGCAGTCCGTCGAACATGTGCTGCCAGTCGTCGAGCGCGGTGTCGAGTACGCATACGTCGCGCAGGGATCCGTCGGCGACGAAGTCCTGTGCCCGGTACGTCGGTTCGCTCTCGTGCTGCCCTGCCATTACAGGAACCCTTCGAAGGTGAGCTGACCTCCGCGCCAGCTCCATCGGGCACCCCAGCCGCCCGGGACCCGGAAATCCCTGGTGACGCCACCGTATTGGGCCGGGGCTGACGTGTTCACTTTCTCCACCACGTTCGGATCCGTCAGGATGTCCTGGATCATTTCGTTGGCGATCTCGGTCCGTTCGCTATTGGTGACCTTGCCGAAATTGTACATGTCGACATGTGCCTGACCTCGTTTGGCCAGGTTTCCGGGGCTCGGGTCGCCGTGTTTCTGCAGGGCCCGGCCCGCCGGGGACAGTTGGCCCTTATTGATCGTGGTGGCGCTCGAATACAGGTCGTCCGTGCCGTAATTGCACGGAGAAAGGCCGAGCGGGTCGACCCAGGTGAGCGGGGCGTGCACATAGCTGTGGTGATTGCTCGCCGGCTCCAGGCCCAGCGGGTCCGGACTGATGTAACGGGCGGTCCCGGGGTCGTAGTAGCGGTGCAGGTTGTAGTGCAGCCCGGTCTCGGGGTCGGCGTACTGCCCCGGGAAGCGCAGCGGGCAGTCGACCGCGGCGGCGTCGTCCCCGAGTGGCGGGAGGCCCGTGCCCCACAGGGTGGTGCGGTGCTGCCAGACCAGGTCCCCGGTCGCGGAGACCAGTTCCATGGGGGTGCCGACGGTGTCCGTGATCACGGCGTGGAAACGGGCCGTCCGCGCGGGGTGCGTCTCCTCCGCCAGCCGGGCGAGGAAGGACGAGTTGGGGAGCGCGGCCGACGGCTCGTGCAGGGTCTGGGCCACCGGGCGTGGTGTTCCGGGTTCGTAGTCCCAGGTGGTGACCAGGCCGTCGGGGCCGGTCTGTTCGGCCAGGCAGGTGCCGTCCCACGCGAACTCGGTGCGCTCGGCGGCCGAACCGTCCTCCGCCACCCGGTACTTGGACACACGGCGGCCGAACGGGTCGTAGGCGTACCGCCATTGGCCGCCGTCCGGGGTGCCCGCCTCGGTCAGTCGGCCCTCGGTGTTCCAGGTGTAGGTCCACGTACGGCTCTGGCCGTTGAGCAGCCGGTGGGTCCTGCGCACCAGGCGGCCCTGCGCGTCGTGTTCGTACGTGTCGCGGCCCGCCGAGCGGACGAGGGTGCCGTCGATGTCGTGCGGCTCGGGGGCCGGTTGGCCGGGCGCGCTCGCGCTCACCACGTTGCCCGCCGTGTCGTAGGCATAGGTCTCGGTCCAGCCGTGGGCGCGTACGCCCGTGACCCGGCCCATGGTGTCGAGGGCGAAGTGGCGGGTGCCGGAGGTGAGTTCACGGATCTCGGTGATGTACCCGTCGGCACGGTGGGCGTAGGTGCGGTGCTGCAGCAGCCCTTCGACACCGGCCGCTCGCGACGCGGCGGCCAGGGACTGCCCGGTGAGCTGACCCCGCGCACTCCAACTCTGCGTCAGCGTCACCTCGGTACCGATGCGGCGTTCGACCTCGCGGCCCGCCGCGTCGTGGGAGAAGTCCAGCGCGCCCGCCGGTGTGCGCAGGCCGAGCGGGCGGCCGACCGGGTCGTAGGACCAGTCCGAGGCCAGACCCGACGGTGTCACCCGCCGGACGCGGCGCCCGAGCGCGTCGTAAGTGTGCGTGGTGCGCCGCCCGTTGACCGCCTCCGCCAGCACCCGGCCCAGCGCGTCGCGCTCCAGTACGACATCGGCCTCGCCGTTGGCCGCGCGGGCCAGCCTGCCGTCCGGGCCGTAGGCGAACGTGGTGACCTCGCCCGAGTCGGCGTGCTGCGAAGCCACGCGTCCGGCCTCGTCGCGGGTGAGACGCAGCGTCTCCCCGGCGCCGTTCGTACGACGGCTCAGCCGTCCCGCCTCGTCGTGCGCGTACGTCAGCGTCCGCCCGTTGAAGTCCGTCTCCGCGGCCAGCCGTCCGGCCTCGTCGTACGTGTACGACCACGTCCGCCCCTGCGGATTGGTCACTCCCGTAAGCCGCAACTCCGTGTCGTACGCGAACTCGTACCGCGCCCCGTCCGGGTCGATCCGTGCGGCGGGCACGTCGAAATGGGTGGAGGAGTGGTGCGTGACATTGCCCGCGGCGTCCGTGTGGACACTCAGGTTGCCCTCCGCGTCCCACGTCCACGACTCCCTTGCCCCGCCGGGCAGTTCACGCCAGGACGGTTTGCCCTCCGGGGTCCAGCCCATGCGGGTCGTATGGCCCAAGGGGTCGGTCACCGCGATGATCCGGCCGAAGGAGTCGCGGCGGATCGACGTCGTGTGGCCCGACTCGTCCGTCAGGGACACCGGCAGACCGGCCGCGTCGTACGCCATCGTGCGGGTATGGCCGAGCGCGTCGGTGAGCGCCGTCGGGCAGCCGCGCGAGTCGTAGGCGTAACCGGTCTCGGCACCTGTCGGATCGAGAGTCGTCAGCAGGTTGCCCCGCTCGTCGTACGTGTGCCGCCACACCGCCCCGCCCGGTTCCACGACCTCCGTCGGCAGACCGAGCGCGTTGTAGGCAGCCCGCGTCAACGCCCCGTCGGGCAGGGCGAGTTCGGTGAGATTGCCGGCGTCGTCGTACTCGTACCGGGTCGTGTGCCCCAGCGGGTCCGTCACCGTGACGGGGCGGGAACCGTACTCGTCCCACCGCGTGCGGGTGACATTGCCCAGCGGATCGGTCTCCTCCTCGACCAGGCCCTCCGCGTTGTGCCGGTGGGTGGAGACGCGGCCCTGCGAGTCCGTGTACGTCGTCGTGCGCGCCGAGTCGTCGTAGGCCAGCGTGCCGGACAGGATGCCGTCGACGCCCTCGGTGCGGACGACCCGGCCGCGCTCGTCGTAGACGTAGCAGAACCAAGTGCCGTTTCGGTCCGTCCACTTGGTCATCCGGCCCTGCTCGTCGTACGCGAACCGCAGTGCTTCCCCGCTGGAGTCGACGACCTCGGTGAGATTGCCTGCACCGTCGTAGCCGTAGCGCAGCACGACCGTGCCCTCGCCCACCGGGCCCTCGGGGCCGTAGCGCGACGGGGGTTCGTCGAGCAGGCGCAACGCGGTGATGCGGGGGCCGGTCGTGTCGACGGCGACGTAGTGGCCGCCGGAGTGGCGGATGCCGAACGGCACGCCCTCGTCGTCGCGTTCGACGTCGGCGCGGTTGCCGTTGCGGTCGCTCCAGGAGTCCAGCGCCAGATGGAAGACGCCGAAGGTGGGGGAGGGGACCGGGGCGCCGAACGTGCGGACCACACCGGTCGCCGGGTCGGTGACGGTCATCGCGCTGTCCGGCTTGCCGTCCCACTCCAGGGGCCAGCGCACACCCTTCACCGGCATCGTCGGGACGCCCGGCTCCGGCACCGGGTACACCAGGCGCATGCCGTCCGCCGCCGCGAACACCACGCCCTCACCGTCGATTTGGAGGCATTCGTCGAGGGTGGAGATCCACGTCGGACCGAAGCGGACACCGCCGCGGTAGGAGGAGAGGTGGGTGCGCGTGAACTCCAGGGGGAGCGCGCCCGGCAGCGTCAGGTCCGTCGCGGTCATCAGCATCGCGCCGGTCGCCACGTCGATCGGCTCGCCGACGCAGGGCGTACGGTCGGCGGCGCGTGCGGCCGGGCCGAGTTCGACCAGGTCGGGGCGGAGCGACGCGGGCCGCAGGAACACGGGTGTCGTATCGCTGAACGCGCCCTCGATGCCCGCCTTGACGACCCCGCCGCCGGCGCCCAGCGCGCCGCCGTAGAGCATGCCGTCCTTGGCGGCCTGGTTGACCTCGTCGAGGCTGAAGCCCTGCTGCAGTCCGGTCGCCATCTTCAGCGGCTGCGCCACGGCCAGATCGACGGTCACCGACTCGATACCGCCGAACGCGGCGGCGACCAGGGTGCCCCCGGCGATCTCGGCGATCGTCGTGGAGACCGCGACACCCAGCCCGGCGCCGAACTCGATGACCAGGTCGGCCGCCGCGACCGCCGCGCCGGAGGCAAGGCCCGCGGTGAAGAAGGCCAGCGCCACCCCGCCCGCGATGACGGCCGCGTCGATGCCGATCTGCGTCCAGAGCTTGTTGATGGCGTCGTCGATCGCGTCGGCGAACTTGTCGAGCGCGGTGGCCATTTCACGCCCGGAGTCGGCCAGGTCCTTCAGCCAGCCGCTGTCGTTTCCCTCTGCGTTCTTGGCGTACCGGCCCCAGAACTTCCCGAACGCCTCGATCGACTCACCCGTGTTGTTGTGGATGATCGACGACGCGCTCCGCTGCACCGGCGCGCGCAGATCGTCGACGGCGCCCGCGAAGGTGCGCCAGGCCGTCGCCGCCGACCGCAGCTTCCCGGAGTCGGCCTCCGGCCACCACATGCCGAGGTCGAGCAGGATTTTCCGGGCCTCGTCCTCAACGCTCACCGGCACCGTCCGTCTTGGTGACCTTCACTTCGGTGAACATGCCGGCGATCAACTCGTCGTTGTCCACATGGCCGTCCGCCAGGTCGACCATCGCCTCGTGAATGCTGGTCAGCCCGAGGACCAGCGTGCCCGCCGCGCCCTCGATCTTCTTCTGCAGCGGCTTGTAGGAGTCCCCGAACTCCTTGCCCTGCTTGTCGTTCCCCCACGGCTCGCCCAGCCCGTCGAGAGACTTCACGAGCGCGGTCAGTGCCTTGCCCAGATCAACGGCGGCCGTCTGGAAGTCCGGTGCCGTCCGCTTCAGGTCGGCCGTCTTGATGTCGAGGACCTTGGCCGGGTCCTTTCCGTCACCCATCGTGCGTTCCCCCGTTCGCAGTCGCAGCCACGACCCTAGGAGAAGCCCACCAAGGGAGGGTCAAGTACGCCCCATGACGGGGTAATTCCCCGGCCTGTGGGTTATGTATCGATCGGATAAAGGTCCTCGCCTCCGCGGTGTGATGCGCGTAGACAGTCCCTGACCTGGTGCATCACCCAAACAACCAGATCCGGAGATTCCATGCGGAAGTCCCTCAGAGCGGCTGCCGTCGGCGCCGCCTGCGTCGTCGCCGGTGCAGCCCTCTACGGCACGGGCGTCGCCACGGCCGGCCAGTCGACGGCCAACTCGACCCACGAGCCGTACAACATAGGCCTGTTGACGAAGGACATCGACACCTACTACGGCACGACGCTCGACACCAACGGCGTCTACCAGGCCTCGGCGACCAGCCCCTACGCCAAGGACCTGGCGCGCATCGACGCGTCCGCCAAGAAGTACATCGACGAAGCCGTCCACAAGCACCACAAGGGCGCCAAGCCCGCGGTCGTCTTCGACATCGACGACACGCTGCTGCTCAGCCTGGACTACGAGAAGAAGAACAACTACGGCTACAGCTCGGCCACTTGGGCCGCCTATGTCGCCCAGGCCAACCGCCCGGAGGTCTTCGGCACCCCCGAGCTGGTCAAGTACGCCGCGTCCAAGGGCGTCACGGTCTTCTACAACTCGGGTCTGAAGGAGTCGCAGCGTACTTACGCGGTCGACAACCTGAAGAAGGTCGGCGCCGACGTCAACCTCGACGCCGACCACATGTTCCTGAAGGACGCGGACAACCCGCCGTCCTACCTGAGCGCTTGCGCCACTCCGGGCACCTGGACCTGCACCACCGTGCAGTACAAGTCCGGCACCAGGAAGCACATCGAGGACCTCGGGTACAACATCATCGCCAACTTCGGCGACCAGTACTCGGACCTCGACGGGGGCTACGCCGACAAGACGTACAAGATCCCGAACCCGACGTACTTCGTCAGCTAGTCCGTAGGGGTCGTCCAGTCCGTACGGGTCGTCCGTACGGGGCTGATCGACCCGAGGGTGGGCACCACCGGCCGGATCGTCCCGTCCGCCGCGAACCGCAGACGGTCGATCGTGGTCTCCCGGTGCGTGCCGTCCCCACCAGGCTTTCCTGGCCCGTTCAGGGCGAACCGGTGATACACGACGTACCAGTCGTCGGTCCCCGGGGCGTTCACCACGGAGTGGTGGCCGGTGCCCAGGATGCCGTACTCGGGGTTCTTGGACAGGATCGTGCCCCGCTCGGTCCACGGACCGAGCGGGGACGGCCCCGTCGCGTAGGCCACGTGGTAGTTCTCGCTGCGGGTGTCGTCCTCGGACCACATGAAGTAGTAAGTCCCTTTGCGCTTCACCACGAAGGACCCCTCACGGAAGTCGCCCGCCGTGATGTCCTTCACCTTCGCCGCGTCGTACGACGTCATGTCGTCGTTCAACGGCACGACATACGCGTGCCCGTTGCCCCAGTAGAGATACGACTGCCCGTCGTCGTCCGTGAAGACGGCCGGGTCGATCATCTGGCCGCTCAGTGAACCGCCCTTCGCCACAAGGGGTTTGCCGAGCGCGTCCTTGAAGGGGCCCGCGGGGGAGTCCGCCACCGCGACCCCGATCTGCTGCTCGGCGCAGAAGTAGAAGTAGTACTTCCCCTCGCGCTCCGCGATCGCCGGCGCCCACGCGTTCTTGTCCGCCCAGGAGACGTCGGGTCCCAGGTCGAGGATCACTCCGTGGTCCCGCCAGTGGACCAAGTCCCTTGAGGAGTACGCCTTGAAGCTCGTCCCGCTCCAGCCCGCGTAGCCGTCGCTCGTCGGATAGATCCAGTACTGGCCGTCGAGATAGTGCACGTCCGGGTCGGCGGTCAGCCCCGGCAGCACGGGACTTCGCAGCGGCACCGCCTCCACCGTCCAGGTCCGGCTCGTCCCGTCCGCGGCGGTGACCGTGTACTGCTGTGGTGTGCGGAAGTCGCGTCGGCTGCCGGACGGCGGGTTGACACTCGCGCCCGCGCCCACGGCCAGCGCCGGCGCCAAGTGCCGCAGATCCACATCCGATTGCATCGGCAGCACGACCTTCGCCGAGGTCTCCGTGACGATCGCGTACCCCTTCTGCCCCTGCGCCGTCGCGTCCACGACCGACGTCGGGGTCGCCGGATACGCGGCCAGCAGCCGGTCGTACTCCGCCTGCGTCACCGGAAGTACCGTGCCGTGCCGGGGACTTGCCGGGAGCTGGTAGTCCGTGGACGGGGTCCACCTGCCGGAGTCGAGGTCGGTGGTCTCGAAGGGGACGTAGCCGCGCAGGCCGTACTCGTCGACGAACAGGTACCACTTCTTCTCGGTGTTGGACTTGAACACCGTCGGGCCCTCGCCCCGCTCGATCGCACCGCTGCCGATGCACTCGGAGACGAAGTCGTACGACGTGGAGGTCAGCGAGGTCGACTTCTCGCCGGTGATGAACTTCGAGCAGGGGGAGCTGGAGGACGGGTCGCGCTCGTCCTTGGTATAGCGGTAGTAAGTGTCCTTGTACTTCACGACAGTCGAGTCAATGACGGAGTAGCCCGGGTCGTCCCAGACCTTCGGCGCGCTGAAGGTGCGGAAGTCCTTCGTCGTCGCGTACATCATGCGGTTGTACGTCGAGCCAGTGTGGTCGGGGTCGTCGGCGGCGTACAGCTTCGACGCCCAGAAGACGACGTACTCACCCAGCGAGTCGTCCCAATAGGCCTCCGGCGCCCAGGTGTTGCCCGCGTTGTCCGGCGCCACCTTCACCAGCCGCTGGTCGGTCCAGTGGACCAGGTCGGTCGACTCCCAGATCATCACCGACTTGCTGCCGTGCCGCTGGACGTCGTCCCAACTGCCGCTGCTGTTCTGGTACATGCGCAGGTCGGTGGCTATGAGATAGAACTTGTCGCCCTTGGGAGAGCGGATCACGAACGGGTCGCGCAGCCCCTTCTCGCCGATGGTCGAGGTCAAGACCGGCTTGCCCTGGTTCAACCCCCGCCAGTGCAACGGGTCGTTGCCCCGGCTGAGGGCGTAGCGGATCTGCTCGCCGTCGGCGGCGCCCTCGCCCGTGAAGTAGGCGAAGAGATAGCCGGCGTACTTGGGGTGGGTCACGGGCGGTGCTCCTGAATGCGCGGTGCTGGGCGGGGCGGCGAGCAGAGCGAGAAGGAGAGTGAGGAGGGTCAGGAAGGGGAGCAGGAGGGTGCGGGCGGTGCGGGGGCGCATGGCACATCCTGTGGGGGTGTGGCGGATTCTGTTGAATGACTGTGCTGCCTTCGGAGTGTCACCAGTGGGGTGCGGTGCGTCAATCGATGCGGGTGGGGCGAGGCGGAGCGAAACTTTCGCTTCTCCTCCGGTGCCTTTTCCCGTGCGCGCGGCAACCCTTTCCGGCCGCGGCGGCGACCAGGAACCAGAAACGGGCCGGGGCGGCCCCTCCGGCCCGTTTCGTCCTCGTCATCCAGGAAAGGAACCAACGCCGTGCGTACGAGCACCGGACGCCACCGCAGGACCCGCACCCTCTCGATCGCCGCCGCGGTGGCCGTCGCCGCAGGGGCGGGCGGCGTCTACCTCGGCCTCAACAGCGGTGGCGCGCAAGCCGCTTCGTCGACGGTCACCGTATCCACCACCGCCCAGCTGGAGTCGGCCGTCGCCAACGCCACGGCCGGGACGGTCATCCAGGTCAGGGCGGGCACCTACACCCCGGCCGCGACCCTCAAGTCCACGGCGAACGGCACCAGTTCGGCCCGCATCACCTTGCAGGCGTACGGCACGGAGAAGGTGAGGATAGACGGCTCCAAGCTGCCGGCGGGCCAGTGGCTGGCCGGAATCTACGGCGACTACTGGACCGTCCAGAACCTCACCTTCCAGAACTCCCCGGCGCAGGGCTTCGTAGCCACGTCGTCGGTAGGCGGCGTCTTCAAAAACCTGGTGACGGCGAACAACGGCGACTCGGGCTTCACCCTGCGCGGCGACGGCACCACGAACAACCTCGTGCAGAACCTGGACAGTTACGGCAACTACGACGCCGCCGGGCACGGCCAGAACGCCGACGGCATCGCCATCAAGTTCGGCTCCGGCACCGGCAACAAGGTCACCGGCGCCCGCCTCTACAACAACTCGGACGACGGCCTCGACCTGTGGCAGTTCTCCTCGCCGGTCACCATCGAGCACTCCTGGGCCTTCGGCAACGGCAAGAACCGCTGGAACGACTCCGCGTTCGAGGGCAACGGCAACGGCTTCAAGCTCGGCGGCGGAGGCGTCGCGGTCGCCCATGTCGTCAACGACAACGCGGCCTGGGACAACAGCCTCAACGGCTTCACCGAGAACTCCAACACCGGCGCGATCGTCCTCAACCGCAACACCGCGTACTCCAACACGGCGGCCGGCTTCTACTTCGCCACGAGCAAGTCCCGCCTGGCGCGCAACCTCGCCGTCGGCAACAAGGGCGGCCTGGACAAGCTCGGTTCGTCCACGGTGTCTGCGGCGAACAACTGGGACGGCGGCGTCGCCACCCCGTCCTTCAAGTCGACGGACGCGACTACGGCGTACGGTGCGCGCTCGTCGAGTGGGACGCTGCCGACGACGACGTTCCTTACGACGGGGTCTACGACGATCGGCGCGACGATGAACTGACGTGCCTCTCGCTGCGAGTTCCGCTTTTCAGGGGACGACGCGCAGAGCTGACGTACGGAGAGGCCTCGGTCGCGCGAGCCGACCCGGGGCCTCTCCTCTGTTCGCGTCACGGCAACGAGCGTGTGAGCCACGCCACCTCACCGTTGTCTTCCATGGAGACGTGATCCCGCTCGAACCCGAGCTTCTCAAGGACACGGAGCGACGGTGTGTTCCATGTGCCGACGGTCGCCCAGAGCCGTTTCCGCCCGGTCGCGGCAGCGGCGTCGAGTACCGCGCCGGCCGCCTCGGTGGCGTAGCCACGCCCGTGCGCGCGCTGGAACAGCTCGTACGCGATTTCAGGCTCCTCCAGGGTGGAGCGGCCGATGATCAGCCCGCAGTAGCCGATGAAGTCGCCTTCGGCACGGCGCTGGATGGGCAACAGGGCGATCCCCGTGGTCGCCGTCGCGGTGAGCAGTTCCGCGATGGACGTCCGGATGTGCTCAACCGTGGGGGTCCCCTTGCCGCGTTCGGCGAGGAGGGCGCAGAAGTCGGCTGCGTCCGAATCGGCCCACGGCCGCAGTGTCAGCCGCTCGGTCTCAAGGTGGAACGGCATCGTCTCGTACGTACTCACGCCCCCACTCTGCCCCACGGATCATCACGAACCACAGCCGGCGAGTTCGACGAGGTGCCGGGCCGTGCCGGCGGGATCGACGATCTGATGGAGATGTGCGCCGGGCAGGTGTGCCACATGCCAGCCGCGTTCGCGCGCCTCGGCGGAGATGTCGTCGTACGGAGGGCCGAACAGGAGGTAGGAGCAGGGATGGTCGTCCCAGCCGTAGGGGACCGGGATGTGCTGCTCGTAGTAGGACATCGGCAGGGTGGGCTGCTCCTCGATGACTTTCTGTCGCACGACAGGATCGGAGAACATGGGGGCGACATCTGCCTCGTCCCACCAGTCGGTCCAGCGCGGCAGCCTGCCGTTCACGGCCATCGGGCGGAGGAATTCCAGCAACTCGGGTGATGCGACAGGGGTTTGTCCGGTTCGGGCCGGCAGCGCCGCGTCGACGAAGATCGAGCCGGCCACCGGATGGTCGAGGCCTGAGCGAATCGCCGGGAGAAACAGGCCTGCGTTGCTGTGTGCCACCAACGTGACGGGGCTGTCGGCCGGGACCTGCCGGAGTTCGTCGCGGACGGCACTGGCGACGCGGGGCCAGAAGGGCGGAGCCCCGGCGCCGATGCGCAGCAGGGACGGCACCCGCACCTGGTATCCCGCCGCCGTCAGGTGTTCGGCCACGGGGCGCCAGGTCGAGGGACCTACGGACGGACTGTGCACGAGGACGAAGATCGGCTGCATGTGACGATCCTGTCGCCCATGCCGTCGAAGCCGCGACAGTCTTGGCCGACAGCAGAACGGTGGCATCGGTGTCCGTTACCGTGGCGGTGCTGGTCGCCGCGACGGCCTCACCCCGGCCGACGTCGCCACGGCGCCGCCCGCTTCCAGGAGATCCTGTACCCGTGACCGAGCCCAGCAGCGCCCCGCGACCGACCGGACCCCGCCCCGCGTGGCTGACCCGCAACGTCAAAGTGCTGTGCGGGGTGTCCTTCCTGCAGGACGCGGCCAGCGAGCTCCTCTACCCGATCCTGCCGATCTTCCTGACCGTGGTGCTGGGCGCCCCGCCCGCCGCGGTCGGTGCGATCGAAGGAGTGGCCGAGGGCGCGGCGTCGATCACCAAGGTGGCCGCCGGGCGCCTCGCGGACCGGTTCGACCGTCGGCCCCTGATCGGCGCCGGATACGGTCTGGCCGCGGTGGGCAAGCTGCTGATCGCGCTGGCGACCGTCTGGCCGCTGGTGCTCCTGGCCCGCGTCACCGACCGGCTCGGCAAGGGCATGCGCGGTGCGCCTCGCGACGCCCTGCTCGTCGAGGGCGTCCCGAAAGGGCAGCGCGGCAGGGTGTTCGGTCTGCACCGGGCCGCCGACACCGCCGGCGCGGTGGTCGGCCCGCTCGTGGGGCTGGTCCTGTACGAGGCGCTCGACCACCGGCTGCGCCCGCTGTTCTGGATCGCCGTGATCCCCGCCGTGGCGTCGGTCGCACTGGTCGCCGCCGTCCGCGACCCCCGCTCCCGCGGTCCCCGTTCCCGTAAGTCAGCCGACGACCCCCGCTCCCGCAAGTCGGCCAACACCCCCCGCTTTCCCAAGACCGCCGACGGCACAGCGACGAAGGCCGTCCGGACACCATGGCGATCCCTGCCGCGCCCGTACTGGCGTGTCCTGGGGATCCTGCTCGTCTTCAACCTGGTCAACTTCCCCGACGCGCTGCTGCTGTTGCGCGCCCACGACCTGGGCCTCTCGACGGCCGGCGTGGTGGGTGCCTACGCGGTCTACAACCTCGTCTACGCCGCCCTGTCCTACCCCGCCGGGGCGCTGTCCGACCGGTTGCCGCGTTCCCTGGTCTTCGCCACCGGTCTGTTCTTCTTCGCGATCGGCTATCTGGGCCTCGGCCTGATCCACAGCCCCTGGCCGGTGTTCGTGGTGCTGCCGCTCTACGGCGGTTTCGCGGCCTGTACCGACGGCGTGAGCAAGGCCTGGATCTCCACGCTCGTCCCCGACCACCAACAGGGCACCGCGCAGGGCCTGTTCCAGGGCGCCACCGGCGCCGCCGTGCTCCTCGCGGGCGTGTGGGCCGGGCTCGCCTGGGGCACCGACGGCCACCTTCCGCTGCTGATCTCCGGTGGCATCGCCCTGGTCCTCGCCGGTGTGCTGCCGGTCATGGCCCGCACGCGGACCGCGGCACTCTGACCTGACCCCGGCTCTCCGGCGAAGGCTCGGTGAACCGGTCGGCTTCCAGCCATGTGTAGTGACAGGTTCTGGTCAAGGGCTGTCCAAATGCCGGACGTCTCCCGCCACCGGTGATCGGGTCGTCCCCGACGGCTGTATCCGTTCCCGTCCGGGAGGACCTGGTGTCAGTACCGACCCGCAAGAGACGTTGGTTCACGATCTGTGCCATCACCGCATCCGCCGCACTCGTGGCGATACCCGCCGGCGCCGCGCCCGGCTCGGACGGCACCCCCTTCGGGGCCCGCGCACTCGCTCAACTCGCCGCCGAACGAGGGCAGTCGGCGGATGCCGTCAGCCCCAAGGCGAAGGCCGACGACGACGGCGGTGACGACGGCAACGAGGCCGACGAGATAGCCGAGGGCGCCGACCAGTACGCCGAGGCCCGCACCTCACCCGGCGTCGTCGCACCGGGCGCGTACGGCGCCGCCTGGACGAGTCTGGCCAACCTGCCCAGCACCGGCGGCAGTTGGCGCAACATCACGAACCTGCCGTACAACTCCGACGACTCGCGCTACCGCGACTACGACTCCAACTCCAGCGGCGGCTCGGGCAATGTCACCGGCCGGATGGCGGCGATGGCCGCAGACGACGACGGGTACGTGTACGCGGGCAGCGCGGGCGGCGGAGTATGGCGCTCGCACACCGGCGGAGGTCACTGGCAGCCCATCAGCGACAAGTTGCCCGCCCAGTCCACCGGCGCGCTCGCGCTGGACGGCGCCGGACGGCTGTGGCTGGGCACCGGCGAGGCGACGACCAACGCCGACGCCTACCTCGGCAGCGGCGTCTACGTCCTGACGAACCCCCGCCACGGCACGTTCTCCTCCCGCAGCCGGGTCGGCGGCGACGAGCTGGAGTCCACCACCGTCCACGAACTGCGCTTCGGCGGCGGCAAGGTGTGGGCGGCGACCAGCGAGGGCGTGTGGAGCCACTCCACGAAGACGCTGAAGGGCGCCTGGAAGCTGGAGTTCGCGCCCAACCCGGCCTATCTGCCGGGCGGTTCACTCGCGAACGACGACTCGGCCGCGTACAAGAACATCGCCAACGACATCGCGATCGACCCGAAGGACCCGAGCAAGGTCGTCCTCGCGGTCGGCTGGCGCAGCGGTGACGACTACAACGGCTTCTACACCAAGGGCGCGGACGGCACCTGGACGCGGATCACCAGCGGCCTGGGCGACCTGCCCGCCGACGCGGACAACGTCGGCAACGTCACCTTCGCCCGCTCCGCAGACGGCTCCCGCTACTACGCCATCGACCAGTCCCCGGAACAGCTGAACACCAATCCGGACAGCGGTCTGGAGGGCATCTACGTCTCCAAGTCCGGTTCTCCCACCGGCCCTTGGACGAAGATCGCCGACTACAAGGGCCTGGCCGCCGACGGCTCCGCGCTCACCTCCAGCGGCTACATGCCGGGCGTACAGGCCTGGTACAACCAGTTCCTGACCGTCGACCCGGCAAACGCCGAGCACGTGTACGCGGGCCTGGAGGAGGTCTACGAGACCAAGGACGGCGGCACCAACTGGTCCACGGTCGGCCCGTACTGGAACTTCGGCTTCCCCTGCTGGAGCATCGACCCCACCAAGCAGACGGGCGACTGCAGCCCGACCACCCACTCCGACCAGCACGGCGTCGCGATCGGCAGCTACCACGGCAAGAGCTTCGTCTACGTCGGCAACGACGGCGGCGTCTACAAGCGCCCCCTCAACGGCTCCCAGGACGCCTCCGGACACGCCACCGACTGGACCTCGCTCAACGACGGCACCATCGACACCCTCCAGTACTACTCGGTGGGCATCGGCAAGGACCTCACCTACGGCGGCGTCTCCGTAACCGGCGGCCTCCAGGACAACGGCCAGTCGATCCTGCGCAGCAACGACACCGTCATGGGCTCCAACTTCGGCGGCGACGGCGGCGACACCCTCACCGACCCGGCCAACGGCTGCGACATCGCCGAGGAGTACGTCTACCTGGCGATCCAGGTGACCCAGAACTGTGCGGTGAACGACGGGAGTTGGGTCACCGACCCCAGCAAGATCACGTCGTACGGCGTCGCCCCCGCCGACAACGCCACCGGTGAGGCCCGCTTCATCGCCCCGATCACGGCCGACGCGAAAAACAGCTCGACCTGGATCGCCGGCGGCCGTCACATCTGGGTCCAGACGCACGGCTACGCCATCCGCAGCGGCGACGAGTGGACCAGCGTGTACGACCTCGGCGCCGGACGCACCGCGACCGCCGTCGCGGCCTCGGGCGGCAAGGTGTACGCGGCCTGGTGCGGCCCCTGCAACAACCAGGGCTTCGCCCGCGGTATCTCCGTCGGCAACGCGGACGGCACCGGCTGGCACGACATCACCCTCCCGGCCACCGGCGCGGACGGCACCGTACCCAACCGCTACCTCGCCGGCTTCGCCGTCGACCCCAAGAACGCCGACCACGTCTACCTCGCGGTCAACGGCTTCTCCCGGCACTGGACCGAAGGCCCCGGCGCCGGGATCGGCCACGTCTTCGAGTCCACCGACGGCGGCACCACCTGGAAGGACATCTCGAAGAACCTCCCCGACGTGCCGACGAACTCCGCGGTCGTCACACCGAACGGCGGCCTCGCCGTCGCCACCGACCTCGGCGTCGTCTACCGCGCGCCCGGCCGTACGACCTGGGAGCGCATCGGCAGCCTCCCGGCAGTCGCCGTACTCCAGTTGAAGCTGAGCCCGGACGGCAGGACGCTGTACGCGGCCACCCACGGACGCGGCATCTACACGATCGACGTGCGCGACTGCCGCTGACGCGGCGGCAGTCGGAGGGGTGGTCCCGGGTTGCCCGGGGTCACCCCTGCGTCGTGTACGGCACCACGCTCATGTGCAGGGTGAAGGCGACCCGCGCCGCACCCGCCACGTCCGGCGCCTTCGCCGACGCGGTGACATCCGCCGTACCGCCCCTTGTCCCCGCACACCGCAGCGAGGCGTGGGCCGTACCGTCCGCGTCCACCCGCCAACCGGACGCGAGGACGAAGACCGGCGCGGAACTCCGCGCAGCCGTCCACCGCTTGTCGTCCGTGCGAGGCCGCAGGACGAGCGACACCACGGTCCCGGGCCGTACGCAGAGCCGCCGTACGACCGCGTCACCAGGGCTGACGGTGACCTCCGCACGCCCGGCGGCACAGCTCCGCGGCGAAGCGGAGGAACCGGTGGCCGACGCCGACGGGCTTCCCCCGGTCGGCACTCCCGATGTGTGCGTCGACGCACCGGCCGACGGCCCCTTCGAACCGCTGCTCTCCGACGGCCCTCCCACCGGACCACCACCCTCCGACGCGTGACACCCCGCCAGGACGACCACCACGGCGACCATCCATCCCCCGGCCCCGGCCCACCACCGCATCCCAGCACCTCCCGGCCCACGCGTAGGACCACCAGCATGCCCCGAGGACGCCGACGAATCCCCCTCCTGAACCGCCGACTCCTTCACGAAGGGGCTTGAGTCTCCAGTAGGGGGAGACGTAAAGGTGGGCGGCATGGAAGGCGACGCGCTCTACTCGATCGGTGAACTCGCTCGGCGGACCGGGCTCACGGTCAAGACCGTTCGGTTCTACTCCGATCGGGGAATCGTGGCGCCGACCGACCGCAGCCCGGCCGGCTACCGCCTGTACGGCGTCGACGCCGTCGCACGCCTGGACCTCGTAAGGACCCTGCGCGAGCTGGGACTTGACCTCTCCACGATCCGCAAGGTCGTGGACCGTGAGCTCGCGCTCCCCGAGGTCGCCGCGGCGCACGCCGAAGCGCTGGCGGTGCAGATACGCGTCCTGCGTCTGCGGCACGCGGTGCTGACGGCGGTGGCCGAGCGCGGGTCCACACCTGAGGAGACGGAACTCATGCACCGGCTGGCCCAGCTCTCCGAGGACGAACGCCGACGTCTGATCGGTGATTTCCTCGACACCGTCTTCGGCGGCCTTGCCGCCACCCCCGCGTTCGCCGGGGTCATGCGCTCGATGACCCCCGAGCTGCCCGACAACCCGGATGCGCAACAGGTCCAAGCGTGGGTGGAGTTGGCCGAACTGTCCCTGGACCCGGACTTCCGCGCCTCCGTGCGGCGGATGGCCGAGGACCAGGCGGCCGAGCAGGCCCGAAGCAATACGACGGTCCCGCGCCGCGACTTCACCGCAGCCGTCCGTGACCAGGCCGGGCCGGCCCTGACCGCCGGTATCGATCCGGCCTCGCCCCAGGCCGATCCGATCGTCGCGGCGTTCACCGCGCACTACGCGCACCTCCTCGACTGCCCCGACAGCCGCCCCGACGAGATCGAGCTTCGCCGTCGACTCGCGACTCGGCTGGAGCGCGTGAACGACCCACGCAGGGAGCGGTATCTCCAGCTGCTCGCGGTGGTCAACGGCTGGCCGGCCCCGGAGAGTCTGGCTCCGGTGCTCGACTGGTCCGTGCAGGCTCTGCGCGTCC
The DNA here is from genome assembly GCF_033194735.1 of Streptomyces sp. W16. Classification (NCBI taxonomy): domain Bacteria; kingdom Bacillati; phylum Actinomycetota; class Actinomycetes; order Kitasatosporales; family Streptomycetaceae; genus Streptomyces; species Streptomyces sp. W16. Next base: position 19,561 of record NZ_JAWOAI010000005.1, on the reverse strand, counting down.
GGACACCGCGATGACAGGGCGGTCGGGAGGCGCGGGACGAAGGTGACATGGGTCGGACGCACCGGCGGCAAGGCGAAATCGCCGCTGCACACAATCAGTTCATGAACGCTCCCGTCGTACTTCAGGTGGCCGCGACGTCCGCGGCTCCCACTCTCGTTCTGCGGCCCCTGGCGCATCGCGGACGTTCCCGCGCTGGTCGAGGCGGGCCGGGATCCCGCTTTGCGCCAGTGGACGACTTCCGTCGTCGACAACGAGGTTGACGGGGCACGGTGGGTGCGGGCCCAGCAGCGGGACTGGGCGGCGGGGGAGCGTTTCGGGTTCGCCGTCCTGGAAGCCCAACCCGGCTCAGTTGACGCACAGTTGGTGGGCAACGTGGTCCTCAAGGACGTCACCCCCGGCAAGCCGGCCGCCGACGACGGGCTGGAGCGGCTCGAACTCCTGCACCAGGTGGACAACGCCCCCGCCGGTCGTCACCGGCGGGGGCGTCGCTCTGCTGCCCGAGGGGGGCTCAGGTCAGCAGGTCAATGCAGTCGAACGACGTGCCCGGGCTGAGGAAGGCCGAGCCCGTCGAACCACTGACGACGTTGATCTTCAGCACGTTGTACTTCGTGACGTCCGAACTCCACGCACTGGAAGGGACGTTGAAAACGAACGTGTGGTTGTTTCCACGGTAGGAACCAGTGGTGAGATCGCGCGCCGCGGGCTGCGTGGGAGGCGTGGGGATGGCGGAGACCCAGTCGTTCACGGTGACCTGGGGGCGGGCGTTGATGTACGCCGTCGTCACCCCGACCCGCAGTGTGTGCGCTACGGCGGCCTGTGCCGCGGTCAGCTTGAAGTAGATGAGCACACCGTTGTTGACGTCCTTCCAGACGTACGCCGGGAAGGACGCGGCCTCGCTTCCGCTCCCGATCGTGACGTTCCCGGTCCACTTCGCGGCGCGGGCGTCGGAGGGATGCGCGTACGTCATCAGCTCGGCGTTCTTGAACTCCCCTGGCGTACCGTCCCAGTTGCCGAGCCGCCACACCGCGGTGGCGGCGGACGGGTCACCGGTGATGCTCAGGGTGTGCAGGGACGCCGTACCGCCCGCCGTCACCGCCACCGACCCGGTGTGCACGGCGAGTTCGCCCTTGAAGACGGTCAGCGTGTACGTCCCCGGCAGCATCCCCTTGCAGGAGAAGGCACCGGTGCCGGCCGCGGCCTTCGCCCAGTACTGCGCGTCCGCGTTGGAAAAGCCCACCGTGTAGGGGTACTTGGCGTCCATGCCCTTCAGGCCCACGCCCGCCACCTTGCCGCGCCCCGCCTTCCCGACCCGACCCGTGATGCCGAGCGAGTCCGCCCACGAGGTGTCGAGGTTCGCCGCGAAGAGCGAGGGCGAGGGCGTGGCGCCATCGGTGAACGCCACCACGAACGGGCCCTGCAGACCGAAGCGTTCGGGCTCCGTCTGAGCCTCGTTGTAGTGCAGGATCTCGTACAGTCCCGCCCCGCCCTCGTTCGAGTGGCGCAGCAGGGAGCGGTAGAAGGGGCCGCCCGACGCCTTCTCGTGGTTGGAGCGGACCAGATACAGGCCGACCGAGCCGGTGCTGAAGCCGACGTGGTCGTAGTCGATGGTCCGCTTGCCCGAGTAGTGCTTGGAGCGGGTCGTGCCGTCGGGACGCTTCCAGACGTCACCGGCCTCGATGATCGTGTCGGTGGTCGAATCCCACGCGTCCGAACCGGAGTTGGGGAAGAGCCCCGGCTTGACCAGCACGATGTAGCGGGTCGCGGTGAAGGAGGCGTCGGCCTTGTTCGTCCACAGGTAGACGTTGTTCTCGCCGCTGCGGGCCGCGCACCACTGGGTGATCGCGCCGTGCACGACCTTCACCAGGATCGTCGACCCCGACTGCCTGATGGTGACCGTGGAGGCGCCGAGCCCCGACTCGACATGCGAGTGCTTGCCGCCGTAGCCCTCGTACTCCTTGCCCTTGTAGGCCAGGGACGTGAGGTCACCGGTCGACTTGGAGACCTTGAACACGAGCGAAGCGCCCGTGGTGATCACGTAGTTGGAGCCGTCGTCGGTGTATCCGAACGCGGCGGCGCAGGCGGACGAGAGGAGACCGGTGCCGCCCGCGACGGCCGCGCCGGTGGCGGCGACACCGATCGCGGAGGCCCCCAGGGCCTGTCTGACAATTCCCGTCTGCCTCGCGACGCCATGCACGTGCTCTCGCCGCACCGGGCGCAGACCCAAGTACGTCCAGCACGAGGGTCTACGCCCGGCACGCCGAGAGCACGCACCTGACGCCGCGAGGCCGCCCTCCGGGCGACGACGGGAATTGTCAGACAGGCCCTGCACCCGTCTGCGGGTGAGGTGCTTCTTGTGCGTGCTCAAGCGACTTGCTCCGTGTGACTCCGTGCGAGAGGAACCTTGCGCTTCCTGGTCGCCACCGACGGAGAAAGGGTTGCCGTACGTCCGAGATTTTTTCTACGACCGACGGCTACGACTTCTGCGCCGCGAAGTCGCCCTTCACGGACAGCTGTTGGCCGGCCGCCGTGCCCGCCGCCGAGTAGCTGTCGTCCTTGGCGTCCCGGCCGCCGCGGTCATGGTTGTACTGCCCGGCGAAGACCCACTCGCCGACCGCGACCGTACGGCCCGCCTTGAGCACCCAGGTGTAGACCAGGAACCCGTCCTGCACCGTCACCGTCTGCGTGAAGTCCTGCTCGGGCAGCGAGCGCCAGGCGCCCGCGGAGGTGACCCCGCCGGTCTGCCTGACCTTCAACTGGACGGTGAGCGCGGTGAGTTGCTTGGTCGTCTTGAGGGTGACGTCGCTCTGTGCCCAGAAGTCGTTGCTGCCCGGGTCGATCGAACCGTCCGACCACAGCGGGCCGTCCTGCGTGCCGGAGGCGGGCGGCAGCACGGGCGTGGAGGCGGACGCGGTCGGGGACTTCGCAGTCGGCGAGGCGCCGGCCTTTGGAGACTTCTGCGAGGTGTCGCCGGAGTCCGAACCGTGCGTCGGGGCAACCGGTTTGACCGGGGTGCGGCTCGTCGCGTCCGGTGACGGCGTGGGCGTCGGGGTCGGCGAGACGGACACCGTCTGCTCGGCGGGGGAGTTGCCCTTCACGGCGGACGCCACCGCGTAGCCGCCGATCGCGAGGACGCTCGCGACCGCTGCCGTCGCGCTGACGACCCGCACCCAGCCGAACACGGGCGGCCGGGTGGCCCGGTGGTCGGGACGCGACTGTGCGGCCATACCGCGTTCGAGCCGCGCCAGGATGCGGGAACGGTCGGGCTCGTGCCCCTCGGCCGCCTCGTGCAGCCGGGCGATCAGCTCGTCGTCGTGCACGTCCTGGTGCCTCATCGGGTCCTCCCTCCGGTCTCGCCGCCGCGCGCGATCGCCGCGTGCATCCGCAGCGGAGGGCTCTGCGGGCCGAGCAGGCGTTGCAACTCGGCCATGCCCTTCGACGTCTGGCTCTTAACCGTACCGACGGAAACACCGAGGGCGAGCGCGGTGTCCTTCTCCGAAAGATCGAACGCGTGCCGCAGCACCACACAGGCCCGCTTGCGGAACGGCAGCCTGCGCAGGGCCTCTTGGACGTCGACCACACCGGCCACGTCCGGGTTCTCGGTCTTCTCCTCGCGCTGCGACCAGAACAGGGCGACCCGCCGCCGCTCGCGCACCGCGCTGCGGATCCGGGTGCGGGCCAGATTGGCGACGACGCCACGGGCGTAGGCCGCCGGATGGTCGGCGGCGCGCACCCGGTCCCAGCGGTGCCAGAGCGCGAGCAGCGCGTCGGCCGCGAGATCGTCGGCGGCGTCGGCCTCGCCCGTCAACAGGTGGGCGAGGCGCGAAAGTTCGGCGTAGTGGCGTTCGAAGAAGGCGTGGAACTCCACGGAGGCGGCGTCGTCGACGACTGTGCCCACGGCGGACCTCTCCTCGCTGCGTGGTTGTGTGTGTCATGTAGATGACACGTGATCATTCGGGGGTGACCCTGACGAGATCCGGAAGCGTAGCAGTGATCAATTGGCTGGATTGGTACAGGCCTTCGAACGCCGTCTGACAGGTCGACCACAGGCTGACGCGTCGACCCTGATTCCGTAACACGGGGAAAACCTGAAACAGGTTCAACGCGGGAACAATCCAGCCAGCATCCGCGCACCGATGATCATTGAAGCCACGAGGAGTACCCGCATGTCCGAGTCACAGAAGGTGACCGACCGGCCAAGTGCCGAACCACCGGCGACGAACAGTGTCGACCGGTACTTCAAGATCTCCGAACGGGGGTCCACCTTCGGCCGTGAGATACGCGGCGGCTTCGCCACGTTCTTCACGATGGCCTACATCCTCGTCCTGAACCCGATCATCCTGGGCAGCGCCAAGGACAAGTTCGGGCACTCGCTCGACACCGGCCAACTGGTCACCGCCACCGCCCTGGTGGCCTGTGTGATGACGGTCATCATGGGCGTCGGTGGCAACCTGCCCCTCGCCATCGCCGCGGGCCTCGGCCTCAACGCCGTCGTCGCCTTCCAGCTGGCGCCGCTGATGAGCTGGCCCGACGCGATGGGCCTCGTCGTCATCGAGGGCGTCCTGATCTGCGTCCTGGTCCTCACCGGGCTGCGCGAGGCGATCATGAACGCGATCCCGACACAGCTCAAGCAGGCCATCGGCGTCGGCATCGGTCTGTTCATCGCGTTCATCGGCTTCGTCGACGCCGGCTTCGTCAGTCGTATACCGGACGTCGCTCAGACCACGGTCCCCGTGCAGCTCGGCGCCGTCGGCAGACTCACCGGCTGGCCCGTCCTCGTCTTCTGCCTCGGCGTACTGCTGACCATCGCGCTGGTCGCCCGCAAGGTGAAGGGCGCGATCCTGATCAGCATCGTGACGATGACCGTCCTCGCGATCATCATCAACTCAGCGGCCGACATCAAGAGTTGGGGCCTGATGACCCCCAAGGTCCCGGACAAGATCGTGGAGGCGCCCGACTTCGGGCTCATCGGTCACTTCAGCCTGTTCGGAGCCTTCGGCGAGACCGGCGCGATCACCGTGATCCTGCTGATCTTCACGCTGATCCTGTCGGACTTCTTCGACGCGATGGGCACGATCGTGGGTATCAGCGCGGAGGCCGGTCTCCTGGACGACGACGGTCAGGTGCCGAACATCGGTCGCGTCCTGTTCATCGACGGTGCGGCCGCCGTCGCCGGCGGTATCGGGTCCGCGTCCTCCAACACCGCGTACATCGAGTCGGCTTCGGGCGTCGGTGAGGGGTCACGTACGGGCTTCTCGAACCTGATCACCGGCGGGCTGTTCGGTCTTGCGCTGTTCCTGACCCCGCTGCTGACGATCGTCCCGCTGCAGGCCGCCGCGCCCGCGCTGATCGCCGTCGGCTTCCTGATGATGACCCACGTCAAGCACATCGACTGGGACAAGTACGAGATCGCGATCCCGGCGTTCCTCACGATCGCCGCGATGCCGTTCACGTACTCGATCACTGACGGTATTGGTGCCGGCTTCATCTCTTACGTCGTGATCAAGGCGGTGCTCGGCAAGGCGAAGGAGGTCAACTGGCTGTTGTGGAGTGTGTCGGCGTTGTTCCTGGTGTACTTCGCGATTGACCCGGTGGAGCAGATCCTGGGCGTCAAGTGAACGGTGGCCCCGGCCACCCGGCCGGGGCCACTCGCTAACTCTTGAGTGCTGCTTTCATCATCGCCTTGGCCACCGGGGCCGCCAGGCCGTTGCCGCTGATCTCCGACCTCGCCGCGTCCGACTGCTCGACCACCACCGCCACCGCGACCTCCTTGCCGGTCGAGTCGGACTTGCCGTAGGACGTGAACCAGGCGTACGGGGACTGGTCGTTGTTCTCGCCGTGCTGGGCCGTGCCCGTCTTGCCGCCCACGGTCACGCCCGCAATCCGGGCGTTCGTGCCGGTGCCCTCGGTGATGACCGTCTGCATCGCCGACTGGAGCTGCTGGGCGGTGTGCGAGCTGACGATCTCTTTCGTCGTTGTGCTGTCGTCGTAGTTGTGGACCACATCGCCGCCGCTGTCGGTGGTCTCCGACACCATGTGCGGGGAGACCAGCTTGCCGTTGTTGGCTATAGCGGCCGACACCATGGCCATCTGGAGCGGGGTGGCGGTCACGTCGTACTGGCCGATGCCGGTCAGGGCCGTGGACGACTTGTTCATGTTCGACGGGTACACGCTCGGGTACGCCCGCACCGGGATGTCCAGCTTGTCGTCGTTGAAGCCGAACTTCTCGGCCATCGCCCTGACCTTGTCCTGCCCGAGGTCGACGGCCATCTTCGCGAACACGGTGTTGCACGAGTACTGGAGCGCGACCCGGATCGAGGCGTTCGTGCAGGGCGCGGACGAACTCTCGTTCTTCAGCGGGGTGACCGTGCCCGGCAGGGTGTACGGCGAGGGGCTGGTCGTCTTCTCGTCCACCGAGGAGTAGAGCCCGTCCTCCAGGGCCGCCGCGGCCACGACCAGCTTGAACGTGGAGCCCGGCGGCAGCGGCTGGCGCAGCGCGCGGTTGGTCAGCGGCTTGTCGGCGTCCGCATTGAGCTTCTTCCAGGCCGTCGCCGCGGTGTTCGCGTCGGTCAGCGACGAGGGGTCGTACGACGGGGTCGACACGACCGCGAGGATCTTGCCGGTCGTCGGATCGAGCGCGACCGCGGCGCCCTTCTTGTCGCCGAGCGCGGCGTACGCGGCCTTCTGCACAGCCGGGTCGATCGTCGTGACCACGTTGCCCGGGGCGGCCCGCTCGCCGGTGACCGTGTCCATCGCGGTCTTCAGGCCGCTGTCCGTGCCGTCGAGGAGGTCGGCGTAGATCCCCTCCAGCTGCGTCGGCGCGTAGCTCTGCGAGGCGTAGCCCGTCACCGCCGCGTAGAGCTTGCCGTCCGTGTAGGTGCGTTTGTACGCGAGGTCGCTGCTGCTCTCCGTCCGCGTCGAGCCGGTGATCGCGTTCCCGGCCACGATGATGTTCCCGAGCGGGTCCGCGTACGTCTCGATCGCGTTGCGCCGGTTGTCCTTGTCGTCCGCGAGCGCCTGGCCGTCGTAGAACTGCACCCAGGTCGCCCGCACCAGGAGGGCGAGCACCAGGAGCAGCACGAAGACGGAGGTGCGCCTGATCGTCTTGTTCATCCCGCTTGGAGGACGAGCGGACGGGAACGAATCGTTCCCTTACGGCGCTTTTCTCATCGAGTGCTCATGAACTCAGCGTCAGCGCGAGCTCGTCGATCTCCTGGCCCCGCGCGTTCGCGAACCCCCGGGTGTGCGCGGTGACGCGGAACCCGCACTTCTCCAACACGCGCCGCGAGCCCGCGTTGTCGGCGGCCACGCGCGCGTGCAGCGGGCGTTCGGGCACCTCCGCCAGCAGGTCGCGCAGCGCGGCCGTGGCGATGCCCTTGCCCCAGTAGGCGCGGTCGATCCAGTACGTCACCTCGCGCTCGCCCGGCTCCCCGTACACCGCCGTGCTGCCCACCACGTCGCCGTCGGCGAGGATCGTGCGCAGGACGTCGGACGAGGCGCGGATGCGCTTCCAGTGGGCGTCGAAGGCGTCCCGGTCGGCCGGGTCCTTCGGGGCGAAGGCGGCCATCCGCAGGGACTCGGGGTCGTTCATCTGCCGGAAGAAGACCGGCAGATCACTGTCGTGGACGGGGCGGAGCGCGACCTCCATCGGTCAGAGCCTCCGGGTGGCGAGGGTGAGCCGGTCGCGGGCGTCGAACAGGGCGTCCTTCACCATCTGTTCGTGCGCGGGGGTCAGCCGGGCCACCGGCACCGAGCAGCTGATCGCGTCCCGCGCGGGGGTGCGGTAGGGGATCGCGACGCCGAAGCAGCGCAGGCCTAGCGTGTTCTCCTCGCGGTCCACGGCGAAGCCCTGCTCACGGACCTGGTGGAGCTCCTCGATGAGCTTCTCGCGGTCGGTGATCGTGTGCTCGGTGAGCGCGGGCAGGGTCTCCGGGAGCATCTTGCGGACCTGCTCGTCCGAGTAGGTGCTCAGCAGCGCCTTGCCCAGCGAGGTCGAGTGCGCCGGGAGGCGGCGGCCGACGCGGGTGAAGGGCCGTAGATAGTGCTGGGACTGGCGGGTGGCCAGATAGACCACGTTCGTGCCGTCGAGGCGCGCGAGGTGGATGGTCTCCGTGGTGTCGTCGGAGAGCCGGTCCAGCGTGGGGCGGGCCGCCGCCACGACCTCGTCGCCGTCGATGTACGACGTGCCGACCAGCAGCGCCCGGACGCCGATGCCGTAGCGGGTGCCCGTCGCGTCCGTCTCCACCCAGCCCAGCTCCACCAGCGTGCGCAGCAGCATGTAGAGGCTGGACTTGGGGTAACCGACGGCCTCCTGGACCGCCGCGAGGGAGTGCATACCGGGCCGGCCCGCGAAGTATTCGAGCAGCTCCACCGTCCGTACGGCGGACTTGACCTGTGCCCCGCCGCCTGTCTCGCCTGCCGACATCGCCCTTGACACCCCTTCGTTCGACGAGAACCTTGAGTTATCGTCTCCACGAGCATATTCATCATCAGAGACAGCGTTCAGCATATCGAACGACCCTGGTGAATGACCCAGAACTGCGGCATTACATGTGGAGGGACCCGCGGTGGCAGCAGCACCAGTCTGGAGTGTCGACCCCCGAACCGGGAAGCAGCGGGAACAGGTTGCTGTGGAGGCCACAGCCCAGGAGGTGGACACCGCCGTCCGAGCCGCCCACGCCGCGCGCGGCTCGCTCGCCGACCGTACGGTCCGCGCGGCCTTCCTGCGCGGCGCCGCCGACCAGCTCGAAGCGGCCAAGAACCAGTTGGTCGAGGTCGCCGACGCGGAGACCGCGCTCGGCCCGGTCCGGCTGAACGGCGAACTCGCCCGCACCTGCTACCAGTTGCGCGCCTTCGCGGACATCGTCGACGAGGGCGCCTTCCTCGACGTCGTCATCAACCACCCCGACGACACGGCCACCCCGCCGATCCCGGACCTGCGCCGCTACAAGGTGCCGCTGGGCGTCGTCGCCGTCTACTCGGCCTCGAACTTCCCCTTCGCCTTCTCCGTCCCCGGCGGCGACACCGCGAGCGCGCTGGCGGCCGGCTGCCCGGTCGTCGTCAAGGCCCACCCCGACCACCCCGGCCTGTCCGAGCTGGTCGCGAAGGTGCTGCGCCGGGCCGCCGCCGAGCAGGGCATCCCGGACGGCGTCCTCGGCCTGGTGCACGGCTTCGAGGCGGGCGTCGAACTGGTCAGGCACCCGCTGGTCTCGGCGGCCGGCTTCACCGGTTCCGTTCGAGGCGGTCGCGCCCTCTTCGACGCGGCGGCCTCCCGGCCCGTCCCGATCCCCTTCCACGGCGAACTGGGCTCCCTCAACCCCGTCGTGATCACTGAGGCGGCGGCGGCCGAGCGGGCCGAGGCGATCGGTACGGGCCTCGCGGGTTCGATGACCCTGGGCGTCGGCCAGTTCTGCGTCAAGCCGGGCCTTGTGCTGGTGCCGTCCGGCTCCGCCGGGGACGGGCTGGTCAAGTCCCTCACCGACGCCGTCAGCGACACGGACTCGGGTGTTCTGCTGGACCACCGGATGCGGGACAACTTCCTCGCCGGTGTCACCGAGCGGGCGGGGTTGCCCGAGGTGGAGTCGCCGGTGACGCCGGGGGCGGGCAGTGAGCACACGGTGAGTCCCGGGTTCCTGACGGTGCCGGCGGAGAAGCTCGCGTCCGAGGGGGCGTACGACCTGCTTCTTGAGGAGTGCTTCGGGCCGGTCACCGTGGTGGCCCGCTATGACGACGACGCGCAGGCGAACGCCGTGCTGTCGCGACTGCCGGGGAATCTTACGGCGACGGTTCATCTGTCCGCGGAGGAAGCGGCGGGGGAGGGGCGGGGGGCGGAGATCCTCGCCGAACTCACGCCGTTGGCCGGGCGGGTGTTGGTGAACGCGTGGCCTACGGGGGTTGCGGTGGCGCCCGCGCAGCATCACGGGGGGCCTTACCCGGCGACGACGTCTACGTCAACTTCCGTTGGCGGTACGGCTATTGAGCGGTGGCTGCGGCCGGTCGCTTACCAGAACACACCTGAAGCGTTGCTGCCGTTGGAGTTGCGGGACGACAATCCGCTGGGGCTGCCTCGGCGTTATGACGGGCGGTTGGAGCGGTAGCGCCGTTGGGGGTGCGGTTTCGTTGCGTGTGCCGGTCCGCTGTGGCTGGTCGCGCCCACGCGGCGGAGCCGCATATCGGTACAGCCCCGCGCCCCTAAAGGCAATTCCCTGGGCCTGCGATGATGAGTGGATGGAATTGGAACTCTCCCAACTACCTTTTCCCCTCCGTACTTACGGGCCCGATGGGCGTTGGTCGTATGAGGATGGTGTGCTCACGGGGTGGGCGGGCCCTCGGCAGGACCGGTTTGTGCCGCCCACCGGGGAAGGGCTGGAACCCGCCTCCGACGCGCCGCGGTTGCTCGGGGCGCCGCACGGGGACTTTCAGCTGATCGCTCGGGTGACCGTGGGGTTCGCGGGGTCGTTCGATGCCGGGGTGCTCTATGTCCATGTCGGGGAGCGGGCCTGGGCGAAGTTGTGTCTGGAGTACTCGCCCGATGTGCCCACCGTCTGCACGGTGGTCACGCGGGGGCACTCCGACGACGCCAACTCCTTCACCGTCGACGGGAGTTCGGTGTGGCTGCGGATCAGCCGCACCGGGCGGGCCTTCGCCTTTCACGCCTCCCGTGACGGGAAGCGCTGGATATTCATCCGCCTCTTCACCCTCGGCGACGAGAAGGAGACCGACGCAGCCCTGGTCGGCTTCATGACGCAGTCGCCGATGGGGGAGGGGTGCGTCGTGACGTACGACCACCTTGAGTTCAGGGCGAGTTGGCCGGACGACCTGAGAGACGGAAGCTGAGCGAGGCCGTCACCGCGAAGAGGGCCGCGCTGATCGCGAGGCTCTCCCGCAGGCCCGCCGTGAACCCGTCGGAGACCAGCGCCCCGAACACGGCGATCCCCAGCCCACCCGCGACCTGACGCGCGGAGTTGAGCACACCGGCCGCCAGCCCCGCCCGCTCGGCCGGTACCGCGTCCATCATCACGGCGGTGAGCGGCGGGACCGTCAGGGCGCAGCCGAGGGCCATTGGCACGAGCAGTACGGCCACCAGGAGCGGGGGTGTGCGCTCGTCGACGCAGAGCAGGCCGAGTGCGCCCGCTCCGGCCAGCAACTGCCCGATCAGCATGGGCAGTCGGGCTCCGTAGCGGCCGGCCAGTTTGCCCGACACGACGTTCGTCACCGAGATCAGACCGGCCATCGGCAGGAACATCAGCCCCGCGTACAGCGCCGAACGGCCCTGCACCTGCTGGAAGAAGAGCGAGAAGAGGAAGACCACGCCGTAGAAGGCGACACTGCACGCCGCACCCGCCGCGACCGCCACGGACACCGTACGACTGCGGAACAGGCCGAGCGGCACCACGGGATGTGCTTGCCGGAGTTCTACCCGGACGAAGACCGCGCCCGCGACGAGGGCGACCAGGAACGCCACAACTCCCGTTGTCCCGCCCTCGATCACGGCGAAGGTCACGGCGGTGAGCGCCACCACCGCCGCCAGCTGGCCCGGCAGGTCGAGCGGCGCGGGCCGGCGTTCCGAGCGCGGTGAGCGGACCAGCAGTACCAACGCCACCGCTCCCAGCGGCAGGTTGATGAAGAAGATGCCGCGCCAGTCCCAGACCGTGGTCAGCGCACCCCCGGCCACCGGGCCGAGGGCCACCGCGATCGAGCCGCCCGCCGACCAAGTGGCCACCGCCCGGGCCCGCTTGGCCGGTTCGGGGTAGGCCTGCCGGACGAGGGACAGCGAGGCCGGGAGGACGACGGCGGCGGCCACGCCCTGGAGCACGCGGGCGGCGATCAGCGTGGGCAGGTTCGGGGCCAGCCCGCAGGCCGCCGAGGCGAGGGTGAACACCGTGATGCCGATCGCGTATGCCCGGCTCGCCCCGGCCCGGTCCGAGAAGGCGCCGGTGGACAGCATCAGGGCCGCGAAGGACAGCGTGTACGCGTCCACCACCCACTGCAGCCCCGACATCCCGCCGCCGAGCGCCTGCCCGATCGACGGCAGCGCCACGTTCACCACGGACGCGTCGAGGGTGATGAGCGCGAAGCCGAGGAGGGCGGCGGTGAGGGTGAGAGTGGGAGAGGGCGCGGTCAAACCGCCGGTGCGGGGCGTGAGTTGGGTGGTTGGCGTTGGCATGTACCCATGCTGCGGAACCGCGACGGCATAGAGTAGTGGCCGGAACGCCATACAACCGGAGGTTCTGGCCATGCCGAGGAAACGGCCCCCGCACCGCGTCGCGATCGTCGCGCCGTCCCCCGTATCCATGTTCAACCTGGCCATCCCGGAGTTGCTCTTCGCCAAGGTCGAGGTCGACGGCGCCCCCGGCTACGAGGTGACCATCTGCAGCTCGGACGGCGGCCCGGTGGTGACGACCGGCGGCCTGCACCTCCAGGTGGGCCGGGGCCTCGACGTACTGCAGACCGCCGACACCGTGGTGCTCGCGGGCACCGGGGTGCGGTACGAACCCGATCCGGCCGCGGTCGCAGCCGTCCGCGAGGCCGCCGCCGCGGGCAAGCGCGTCGCCTCCATCTGCAGCGGCGCCTTCGTGCTCGCCGAGGCCGGGCTGCTCGACGGCCGCAGCGCCACCACGTACTGGGGAATGGCCGACGAGCTCCGCGAGCGCTATCCGGCCCTCGACCTCAAGGGCGACGTCCTCTACGTCCAGGACGGGCAGGTCCTGACCGCCTCCGGTTACGCCGCCGGCATCGACCTCTGCCTGCACATCATCCGCACCGACTACGGCGCCGCCGTCGCCAACGAGGTCGCCCGCCTCGCCCTCGTCGCACCCGTACGGCCGGGCGGCCAGACGCAGTTCACCCAGACCCCGCTGCCGCCCGAACGCGGCACCGCCTGCGCCGACACCCGGGGCTGGGCCATGCGCAACCTCGACAAGCCGCTCACCCTCACCGACCTGGCCCGGCACGCGGGCGTGAGCGTCCGCACCCTCACCCGCCGCTTCCACGCCGAGAGCGCGGTGAGCCCCCTGCAGTGGCTGCTCCACCAGCGCGTCGAACGGGCGAAGGAACTCCTGGAGACCACCACTCTCCCCATGGACCAGGTGGCCCGCGCCTGTGGCCTGGGCACGGCGGACTCGCTGCGCGGCCACCTGGTCCGCCGCACCGGGCTGACACCGAGCGCCTACCGGGCGCAGTTCAGCCGCCTGGGAACCGAAGCGGCGGAAGTCACGTCATCGGTCGCATGACGAGTGATCGCGCCATCGACACCCTGATGATCCGCACGGCTCTGCCCGCCGAGGCCGAGGCCATCGCCGACCTGCACTTCCGCGCCCGCTCGACCTACTACCCCGACGGCCTCCCACAGTCCGACTTCGACTGGCGCGCCGCCTGGCTGGGCTCCATCGAACGCCCCGACGCCCATGTGCTGTGCGCGGTCGAGGACGGCGGTGTCGTCGCCATCGCCTCCTTCCGCACCCCGGACGGAGGCCCCGCGGACACGGTCAAGCTCTTCCAGTTCCACGTCGACCCCGACCGCTGGCGCTCCGGCCTCGGTACGGCCCTGCACACGGCCTGCGTCGAGCAGTGGCGGGCCGACGCCCGGCGGACCGCCGTACTCGACGTGCATGTCGACAACGAACGGGCGCAGGCCTTCTACGTCCGTCAGGGCTGGGTCGCCGATCCGTCCGACGGCGATCACCACGTGGGGATGCGGCTGCGGCTGTCGGCGCCGGGGGAATGAAGCGGGCTGCTTGAACGTTCACGGGGGAGACAGAGGGAGTCTTTGCTCCCCCTTGCCCGTTCCATCCGTGCGTCCCGGAAAGAGCCGAAGAAGATGCGTGTCGAAATTTGGTCGGACATAGCGTGCCCGTGGTGCTATGTCGGAAAGGCCCGATTCGAGAAGGCCCTCGACGCCTTCCCGCACCGCGACGGCGTCGAGGTCGTCCACCGGTCCTTCGAACTCGACCCGGGCCGCGCCAAGGCCGACATCCAGCCCGTGCTGAAGATGCTCACCAAGAAGTACGGCATGAGCGAGGCGCAGGCGCAGGCGGGTGAGGACAACCTCGGTGCGCAGGCCGCGGCCGAGGGCCTCGACTACCGCACTCGCGACCGTGACCACGGCAACACCTTCGACATGCACCGCCTCCTCCACTTCGCCAAGGAGCGGGGCCGCCAGGACGAGCTGATCCAGGCGCTGTACAAGGCGAACTTCGCCGAGGAGCGGTCCGTCTTCGGCGACGACGAGCGCCTCGTCGAACTGGCCGCAGGCGTCGGCCTCGACGCGGACGCCGCCCGCCAGGTGCTGGCCGACCCGGGCGCGTACGCCGACGAGGTCCGCGCCGACGAGCGCGAGGCCGCCGAGCTGGGTGCGAACGGCGTGCCCTTCTTCGTCCTCGACCGCAAGTACGGCGTCTCGGGCGCCCAGCCCGCCGAGGTCTTCGCCCAGGCACTGACCCAGGCGTGGGGCGAGCACTCGCCGCTCAAGCTGATCGACAGCGGTGACGCCGACGGCGCGGAGGCCTGCGGTCCCGACGGGTGCGCGGTGCCGCAGGCCTGAAAGCCGCAGGTCAGCGCCGACCCATAAGCGTTGCTTAGAGGATTCACGCAAAAACTCGCAATGGACGAGGCCCGCACAGCACCGCAGAGTGGTGCCATGGAGACCTTCGAGAGCCTCGTCCGCGCCGAGTTCGCCCCGAAGAACACCTACCTCAACACCGCGAGCACCGGCCTCCTCCCGACCCGCACCGTCACCGCGATGCACACCGCCGTCGAGGCCGCCTCGGTCGGCACGCCGACCGACATGTTCGACGACGTCGAGGCGTCCCGCGCCGCCTTCGCACGCCTCACCCGCGTGCCGGTCGGCCGGGTGGCGGCCGGGGCCTCGGTCGCGGTCTACAGCGGACTGATCGCCTCCTCGCTCCCGCCCGGCGCCGAAGTCCTCACCGCCGAGGCCGACTTCAGCTCGGTGGTGAACCCCTTCCACATGCGCGCCGACCTCAAGGTGCGCGCCGTCCCGCTGGAGCGGATCGCCGAGTCGGTACGCCCCGGCACCACGCTCGTCGCGGTCAGCGCCGCCCAGTCCGCCGACGGCCGGATCGCCGACCTGGCCGCGATCCGGGCGGCGGCACACGCACACGGGGCGCGTACGTACGTCGACGCCTCGCAGGCCGCCGGCTGGCTGGACCTCGACGCGGACGCCTACGACTATGTCGCCGCCGCCGGCTTCAAGTGGCTCTTCTGCCCGCGCGGGGTCGCCTTCCTGGTCACCCCGGAGGACTTCGGCGGCCTCAACCCGGTCTTCGCCGGGTGGGTAGCGGGCGAGGCCCCGTGGGACAGCTGCTACGGCCCGGTCGCCGAACTCGCCCACTCCGCCCGCCGGTTCGACGAGAGCCCGGCCCTCTTCTCCTACGCCGGTGCCCGCCACTCCCTGGCCCTGCTGGAGGAGTTGGGCGTGGACGCCGTACGCACCCACGACCTCGACCTGGCCGACCGCTTCCGCACCGGCCTCACCACACTCGGCCACGAACCCGTCCCGTCCCCGGGGTCCCCGATCGTGTCGGTACCCGGACTCGGGCGGAGGCAGGGCGAGTTGAGCGCGGCCGGAGTCGAAGTCTCCGACCGCGCCGGGAACTTGCGCGCTGCCTTCCACCTCTACAACACCACCCAGGACGTCGACCGGCTCCTCGACGTCCTCGCGGGCGGACGCCGGCCGGGGCACGGCAGGCGGCGGCTCACCTCACCGGCGTGAAGTCCCGCGCCCCGATGAACTCCGGCCGCCGTACCGGCGCCGCGAACGGCTCGACCGCCTTGTTCTCCACGCTGTTGAAGACGATGAAGACGTTGCTGCGCGGGAACGGGGTGATGTTGTCGCCGGAGCCGTGCATGCAGTTGCAGTCGAACCAGGTCGCCGAACCGGCCCTGCCCGTGAACAACTTGATGCCGTGCCGGGCGGCCATGTCGGTCAGCGCCTCGTCGGAGGGCGTGCCCGCGTCCTGCATCTGCAACGACTGGCGGTAGTTGTCCTCGGGGGTCGCGCCCGCGCAGCCGAGGAACGTGCGGTGCGAGCCCGGCATGATCATGAGGCCGCCGTTGGTGTCGTGGTTCTCGGTGAGCGCGATCGACACGGACACGGTCCGCATGTTCGGCAGACCGTCCTCGGCGTGCCAGGTCTCGAAGTCCGAGTGCCAGTAGAAGCCGCTCGCCCCGAAGCCCGGCTTCACATTGATCCGGGACTGGTGGACGTACACGTCCGAGCCGAGGATCTGCCGCGCCCGCCCGACGACCCGTTCGTCGCGCACGAGCCGCGCGAACACCTCGCTGATCCGGTGCACTTCGAAGACGGACCGGATCTCCTTGGACTTCGGCTCGACGATCGACCGCTCGTCGGCCCGGATCGCCGGGTCGACGATCAAGCGTTCCAACTCCCGCCGGTAGACGTCGACTTCGTCGTCGCGCAGGAGTTCCGGCATGGCGAGGAAGCCGTCGCGCTCGAACGACTGGAGGCCGTCCGTCGGGATCGGCCCCGGGGTGTCGGAGGAGCCCCAGACGACGGGGTCCTTGCGCGGGACGGACACCTCGGTGGTGCCGCGGCTGGGGTACAGATCGGTGACGCCGGTGACGGTGGTCATGCTCGTCACACCTCCTTGGACTCGGGCTCGGGCTCGGTCAGCAGCGGATAGACGCCGTTCTCGTCGTGGTCCTCCCGTCCGGTGACGGGCGGGTTGAAGACACAGATGCAGCGGAAGTCCTCCTTGATCCGCATCGTGTGCCGCTCGTGTCCGTCGAGGAGGTACATGGTCCCAGGCGTGATCGTGTACGTCTGCCCGGTCTCGTCGTCGGTGAGTTCGGCGTGGCCCTCGACGCAGACGACGGCCTCGATGTGGTTCGCGTACCACATCGACGTCTCGGTCCCCGCGTAGAGGACGGTCTCGTGGACCGAGAAACCGACCCGCTCCTTGGCGAGGACGATGCGCTTGCTCTCCCAGGTGCCGGACGCGGCCTTGATGTGCCGGTCGGTGCCTTCGAGTTCCTTGAACGAACGGACAATCACGGTGCTTTGACGCCTCCTTGACGTGGTGTCAGATGGTCGGGTTGTTCACACGGTTTCGAGTACGGCGCGGGCGAGGATGCGCAGGCCCTCGTCCAGCTCCTCCGGGGTGATGGTCAGCGCGGGCAGCAGTTTCACGACCTCGCCCTGCGGGCCCGACGTCTCGACGAGCAGGCCGAGTTCGAAGGCCCGGGCGCAGATCCGCCCGGCGCGCTCCGGGTCCTTGAACTCGATGCCCCAGACCAGTCCGCGGCCCCGGTACGCCTTGATGTCGGCGAGGTTCTCCTCGGTGATGGAGATCAGCCCCTGCTCGACCTGCTCACCGCGGGTCCGGGTCTGCTTCTCCATCGCGGAGCCGTCCGCCCAGTACGTCTCCAGGGCGGCGGTCGCGGTGACGAACGCCGGGTTGTTGCCGCGGAAGGTGCCGTTGTGCTCGCCCGGCTCCCAGATGTCCAGCTCGGGCTTGAACAGGCACAGCGACATCGGAAGGCCGTAGCCGCTGATGGACTTGGACACGGTGACGATGTCGGGCACGATCCCCGCCTCCTCGAACGAGAAGAACGCGCCGGTGCGTCCGCAGCCCATCTGGATGTCGTCGACGATCAGCAGCATGTCCTGGCGCTCGCACAACTCGGCGAGCGCGCGCAGCCATTCGGGACGGGCGACGTTGATGCCGCCCTCGCCCTGCACGGACTCGACGATCACGGCGGCGGGCTTGTTGAGACCGGAGCCCTGGTCCTCCAACAGCCGCTCGAACCACAGGAAGTCGGGGACCTTGCCGTCGAAGTAGTTGTCGAACGGCATCGGCGTGCCGTGCACCAGCGGGATACCGGCACCGGCCCGCTTGAAGGCGTTGCCGGTCACGGCGAGCGAGCCCAGCGACATCCCGTGGAAGGCGTTGGTGAACGACACGATCGACTCGCGGCCCTTCACCTTCCGCGCCAACTTCAGCGCGGATTCAACGGCGTTGGTGCCGGTCGGGCCCGGGAACATCACCTTGTACGGCAGGTCGCGGGGCCGCAGCACGAGGTCCTGGAAGGTCTGGAGGAACCCGCGCTTGGCGCTGGTCGACATGTCGAGCCCGTGGGTGACGCCGTCGCGCTCCAGGTAGTCGATCAACGCCCGTTTCAGGACGGGGTTGTTGTGCCCGTAGTTGAGCGAGCCGGCGCCCGCGAAGAAGTCCAGGTAGGCGTGGCCGTCCTCGTCGTACATACGGCTGCCCCGGGCCCGGTCGAAGACGGTGGGCCAGCCGCGGCAGTAGCTGCGGACCTCGGACTCCAGGGTCTCGAAGACGCTGAGATCGGGCTGAGTGATGGTCACGCGAATCGCTCCTCAGTGGGTGTGGGGGGTTTCGGAAGCTGAGGTCTTAGAGACTCAACGGGCCGATCCGGTACAGCACTTCGGGGTCGTGCGGTCCGTCCGGGAAGTCACCGGCCTCGAACAGGACCGTGCGCTCCACGGTGGCGCCGTGACGTTCGGCGTACGAGGTGAAGAGGCGCTCGGACGCGGTGTTGCCCGGCGTGATCGTGGTCTCGATCGCGGTCAGCCCGTACTCGGCCGAGACCCGCTCGGAGAGCCCGTCGAGCAGCCGTGCGGCCAGCCCGCGGCCACGCTGCACCGCGTCGACGGCGACCTGCCACACGAGCAGGGTGCCCGGCCGGTCCGGCGGGATGTAGCCGGTGACGAAACCGACCGGCTCCCCGCGCTCGTCCCGCACGACGGCCGAGGTGCCGGCGAAGTCCCGGCACCACAGCAGATAGCTGTACGACGAGTTCAGGTCGAGGGCGTTCGAGTCCTTGGCAATACGCCAGAGCGCGGCGCCGTCGGCCACCGTGGGGCGGTCGATGTGCAGGTCTGCTTGGGTGGCGGTCATGCAAATTGAATTTACCGAGGGAAATTCGAAATCGCATGGAGGAATGGGGTTACGTCTGGGGCGGTGCTGTGTTATCACGCGTGCGGGTGCGGAAGATATGCGGAGGTTTGCCTGGTATATAAGGGGCGAAACGCCCTGCCTGTGTAACGGGTCACAAGGGTGTAACCCTCACGAGATCTACGCGAATTATTTGCGTTTAGGTCCGCGGAAATCGGGCAGGAGAATTCTGGAATTGTATCTGAATTAGGTGCTGGTCATACCGTCGATATTTTCCCGCAAGATATCGGCGTGACCGTTCCAGTTCCGTTCCGGTTCCGTTCAGGCCGAGGGCTACCGCCACGCCCCTTCCGCCGCTGCCCGGGCGCCCTCCAGGTCCACCGGAGCCCCCTGCTCGGCCAGCGCAGCGCCCAGTGCTGCCAAAGCGCTCTGTACCGTGCCCGCCGTCGCATCGACCCCGTAGTGGTTGACCCGGATCATCTCCTTCGACAGAGCGCCACCGCCCGCGGCCAGCGGCAGCATGGGGTCCGATGCCAGGGTCCTCGCCACCAGGTCCGACGCGATGACATCTGGCGGCGTCCTGAGCGTCGTAGCGACTGGCGCGGCCTCGGTCGCGTCGTGGACGTACGGCTCCAGGCCGCCGCCCAGGGCGAGCGCGCCCG
>NZ_JAWOAI010000004.1:0-55757 GCF_033194735.1 Streptomyces sp. W16 | reverse complement strand
CGACCACCTTGGGCTGGGTGCCGCGCCGGCGCGGCTTGCCACCGCGCGCCTCGACGGGCCTGGTCGTACGTCCCTCGGGCACCACTCGGCGCAGCCGGCCGAGCCGTGGGCTACGTCCTGTCATTCCCGTCCCATGTCCCGGTGTACGACCACCGTCTCCACGCCCTCGGCCACGAGCCGCGCGGCGAGCTTCTCCGCCGTGGCGACCGAGCGGTGCTTACCGCCGGTGCAGCCGATCGCGATCGTCACGTACCGCTTGCCCTCGCGCCGGTAGCCGGCCGCGATGAGCCTGAGCAGCTCGGCGTAGCGGTCGAGGAACTCCTTGGCGCCGGGCTGGTTGAAGACGTACGCCGAGACCTCTTCGTTGAGGCCGTTGAAGGGGCGCAGCTCCGGGATCCAGTGCGGGTTGGGCAGGAAGCGCATGTCGGCGACGAGGTCGGCGTCGACCGGGAGTCCGTACTTGAAGCCGAAGGACATGACGGTGGCCCGCAGTTCGGGCTCCTCCTCGCCGGCGAACTGGGCGTCCATCTTGGCGCGCAGTTCGTGGACGTTGAGGCTGGAGGTGTCGATGACCAGGTCGGCGTCGCCGCGCAGTTCGCGCAGCAGCTCGCGTTCGGCGTCGATGCCGTCGACGATGCGGCCGTCGCCCTGGAGGGGGTGGGGGCGGCGCACGGACTCGAAGCGGCGCACCAGGGCGTCGTCGGAGGACTCCAGGAAGACGATCCGCCGGGTGACGTTCTTCGACTCCAGGTCGGCGAGGGACTCGCGGAGGTTGTCGAAGAAGCGCCGTCCGCGTACGTCGACGACGACCGCGATCCGTGCCACGTTGCCCTGGGAGCGGGCGCCGAGCTCCACCATGGTGGGGATCAGAGCGGGCGGGAGGTTGTCGACGACGAACCAGCCGAGGTCCTCCAGGCACTTGGCGGCGGTGGACCGCCCGGCCCCGGACATGCCGGAGATGATCACCAGCTCGGGGATGGCCGCTTCGGGCACCCCGGGGGTCGTGCTGTCCGTACTCACCTGTGCTCCGTCGTCCTGGACCTCTTGCTGCGAAGCCTGATCCTCGCCCGACTCCTTGTGCGTCCGATCTCGGTCCGCTGTGGGCTGCTTCTCTTGTTCGCTCATGTCTCCTGCCCCCGTCGCTCGTCCGGGGCGCCCGCGGGTACGGGCTCCCCCGGTGCACCCGCCGTCGTCCCGGGTGTCCCGTCTTCCATGTCATCCATGATCTCTCCAGTCGCCGTGTTCACGGCGGGTGCGGCCGGGGCCGCCTGGGCGAGGGCCACCGCGATGGTCTCGGCGGTCTTGCGACCTATGCCCGGAACCTCGCAGATCTGATCGATTGTCGCGGATCGCAGCTTCTTCACCGAACCGAAGTGTTTGATCAGCGCCTGCTTGCGGGTCTCGCCGAGTCCGGGCACGTCGTCCAGGGGGCTCGCCCGGAAGCGCTTGGCGCGTTTGGCGCGCTGGTAGGTGATCGCGAAGCGGTGGGCCTCGTCGCGGACGCGCTGGAGGAGGTAGAGGCCCTCGCTGGTGCGGGGCAGGACCACGGGGTCGTCCTCGTCGGGCAGCCAGACCTCCTCCAGACGCTTGGCGAGACCGCACACGGCGATGTCGTCGATGCCCAGTTCGTCCAGGGCCTTCTTGGCGGCGGCGACCTGCGGCTGCCCGCCGTCGACCACGACGAGCTGCGGCGGATAGGCGAACCGCTTGGGACGGCCCTCCTCGTCCTTCAGCTCGTCGCCGTCCGCCCATTCCCCCGTCTTCTCCTTCTCGGCGAGATAGCGCCGGAAGCGGCGGGTGATCACCTCGTGCATGGAGCGGACGTCGTCCTGGCCCTCGAAGCCCTTGATCTGGAAGCGGCGGTACTCGCTCTTGCGCGACAGCCCGTCCTCGAAGACGACCATGGAGGCCACGACGTCGTCGCCCTGGAGGTGCGAGATGTCGTAGCACTCGATCCTGAGGGGGGCGCTGTCCAGGTCGAGGGCCTCGGAGATCTCCTCCAGGGCGCGCGAGCGGGTGGTGAGGTCGGAGGCGCGCTTGGTCTTGTGGAGGATCAGCGACTGCTGGGCGTTGCGTGCGACGGTCTCCATGAGGGACTTCTTGTCGCCGCGCTGCGGGATGCGCAGTGACACGTTCGACCCGCGCCGGTCCGTCAGCCACTGCTGGACCGGTTCCACCGGGTCGGGCAGGGCCGGGACGAGGACCTCCTTGGGGACGGAGTCCCCGGTCTCCTCGCCGTAGAGCTGCTGGAGGGCGTGCTCGACGAGGGCCGCGGTGGTGACGTCCTCGACCTTGTCGGTGACCCAGCCGCGCTGGCCGCGCACGCGTCCGCCGCGGACGTGGAAGATCTGGACGGCCGCCTCCAGCTCGTCCTCGGCGACCGCGATCAGGTCGGCGTCGGTCGCGTCGGCGAGGACGACCGCGCTCTTCTCCATGGCCTTGCGCAGGGCCTCGATGTCGTCGCGCAGGCGGGCCGCCCGCTCGTACTCCATCTCCTCGGCCGCCTCCGTCATCCGCTGCTCCAGGCGGCGGATGTAGGTGCCGGTGCGGCCGGCCATGAAGTCGCTGAACTCCTCGGCCAGTTCGCGGTGTTCTTCCTCGGAGACGCGGCCGACGCAGGGCGCGGAGCACTTGCCGATGTAGCCGAGCAGGCAGGGGCGGCCGGTGCGGGTGGCGTTCTTGAAGACGCCGGCAGAGCAGGTGCGGACGGGGAACACGCGTAGCAGCAGGTCCACGGTGTCGCGGATCGCCCACGCGTGTCCGTACGGCCCGAAGTAGCGGACGCCCTTCTTCTTGTGACCGCGCATCACCTGCACGCGCGGGTACTCCTCGTTCATCGTCACCGCGAGGTACGGGTAGCTCTTGTCGTCGCGGTACTTGACGTTGAACCGGGGGTCGTACTCCTTGATCCAGGAGTACTCCAGCTGAAGTGCCTCGACCTCCGTGGACACCACCGTCCACTCCACCGACGCGGCCGTGGTGACCATCGTGCGCGTGCGCGGGTGGAGTCCGGCCAGGTCCTGGAAGTAGTTCGCCAGACGCTGGCGCAGGCTCTTCGCCTTTCCGACGTAGATCACCCGGCGGTGCTCGTCGCGGAACTTGTAGACCCCGGGCGAGTCCGGGATCTCTCCCGGCCTGGGGCGGTAGCTGGAGGGATCGGCCATGTTTCACACCCTACTGGCGCGGAGTGACAGCGCGGCGGGGCTGTGGACAACGCCGGGCATGCCCGGCGGGACTCCTGCCGGAACGCCTGTCGGAGTCCTGTAGGCACTTCTACCGGGACTCCAGGAAGGTGAGGACCGCCAGGACCCGGCGGTGGTCGTCGGCGGCCTCCGGAAGGCGGAGTTTGCCCAGGATGCTGCGGACGTGCTTCTCGACGGTGCCCTCGGTGACCCACAGTCTGCGGCCGATGCCGGCGTTGGAGCGGCCCTCCGCCATCAGTGCCAGGACCTCGCGCTCGCGGTTGCTGAGCACGGACAGCGGATCGTCGCGGCGCTGCGCCGAGAACAACTCGTGCACCAGGGAGGGGTCGACGACCGAACCGCCCTTGTGGATGCGGTCGAGGGCCTCGATGAAGTCGTCGACGACCGTGACCCGGCTCTTGAGGAGATACCCGACCTTGTGCCCGCCGGCCAGCAGCTCCAGGGCCTCTTCGACCTCGACGTACGCCGAGAGGACGAGGATTCCGGTGTCGGGGTGGCGCTCCCGGATCGTACGGGCCGCCTTGAGGCCCTCGGTGGAGTGGTCCGGGGGCATCCTGATGTCGACGATCGCGAGGTCGGGCCGCTCGGTGTCGACCAGTTCCAGGAGCCGTACGGCGTCGCCCGCCTGGCCCGCCACCTCGTAGCCCAGGCGTTCGCACAGGCTAGCCAGACCCTCCCTGAGCAGGACGTCGTCGTCCGCGAGTACGACCCGTCCCCGCGCGGTCCGCTGCAATGCGTCCATCGTCTCGGCTCCCCCTGCCCGACCGGTGCCGTGCGCCAGGCACAGCCTGCCGGACCCGGTGGGGTACGGCTAGCGGGTAGGGGGATTGGGGGGTGACCGTGACGACAAGGGGACGTGTTCGGGCGATTCTCGTAGCAGTGCAGAGGCAAGCGGACCGGTCGCCCCCGGCGAGGAGTGAGGGGCCGCGGGTCGGAAGGGCTGCGGGAGATGCGGCGGACACGGGCGGACGGACGACGGCGGTCGGTCCGTGTTCGCCGGTACGAGGACGACACCCGGTCCCCGAAGGACTTCCTGGACCCCCGGGACCCGGACATAGTGCGCGCCAAGCAGCTGCGCGCCGGCCCCGCGGCACCCCTAGAGCCGGACGGTCGCCTCTCCGTCCGAGAAGACCGCCCGACGCGTACGCAACGTCACCGAGTCCACGGCTCCCCCCGGCCTGGACCCCCATCGCGTACGCCTCGGGCGGTCACGACTCCGTCCGGGGCAGCGGCAGCCTTACGGTGAGCGTCGTGCCCTCCCCCGGTGGGCTCTCGACGCGCAGCTTGCCGCCGATCGCCTCGACCCTGTCGACGAGTCCGATGAGCCCGGAGCCGTGCCCGAGGTCGGCGCCGCCCACTCCGTCGTCGGCGATCGTCACCTCCAGGACGTCGTCCCCGGCCCGCGCCGTCACCTGCACGAAGCTCGCGCGCGCGTGCTTGGCGGCGTTGGTGAAGGACTCGGAGGTCACGTAGTAGACGGCGACCTCCGTCTGTTCCGGGAGCCGGCCCGGGGGCAGGCGCAGGTCGAGTTCCACCGGGACGGCCGAGCGGCGGGCGAGCGCGCGCAGGGCGGGGCCCAGGCCGCCCTTGGAGAGGATCGCGGGATGGATGCCGCGCGCGACCTGCAGCAGGTCGGTGAAGGCGTCGTCCAGGCCCTTGGCGATGTGGTCCAGTTGCTCGGCGAGTTCCTCCGGCTGTTCGTCCAGCATCGACTGGGCCGTTCTGAGGTCGAGTTGGAGCGAGACGATCCGCTGTTGGACACCGTCGTGCAGATCGTGTTCGATACGGCGCCTGGAAGCGTCCCCGGCCGCCACCACGCGCGCGCGTGACGCCGAGAGCTGGTCGCGGCTGTCTGCGTTGGCGAGGGCGGTGGCGACGAGTTCGGTGAAGTCGGCGAGCCGGGACTCGGTGCCCGGGGGCAGCGGTTCGGGTCCGGCGGCGGTCGCGACGACGGCACCCCACAGCCGGTCGTCCACGACGATGGGGGCGCCCACCGAGCGGCCCACGCGCGCGGGGCGGGTGGTGAGAGCCACCTCCTGTGCCGTCGCGGCCGTGTCGGTCTCGGCGGTGGGCCCACGGGCGGAACCGAGGACGGTGGCCGTTCCGTCGGCGCCGTAGCGCAGGACCGCGGCCGAGCCGCTGCTCAGGACCTTTCCCACCTGGTCGGCGACTTCGGAGAACACCTCGCGCGGCGGCACCCCGCGCGCGACGAGGGTGGCGACCCGGCGCAGGGCGGTCTGTTCCCGGGCGGCGCGGCGGCTCTCGGTGACATCGCGCGCGGCGGCGTAGATCAGGCCTTCTCCGGCGACCGGGCGGGCGCTCCACTGGAGCCAGCGTTCGGTGCCGTCGTCCCGGAGGAGGCGGTTCTCGAACTCGCCCAGTTCGACCCCGCTCGCCAGCCGGTCGAGGACGGCACGCGTGCGTGCCCGGTCCTCCGGGTGCACGAACTCCAGCCACGGTCTGCCGAGCAGCGTCTCGGCGGAGTGGCCGAGGGTCCGCTCGAAGGCGGGGTTCACCCGCTTGAAGTAGCCGTCGAGTCCCGCGATGCACAACAGGTCGAGGGAGAGGTGGAAGATGCTCGCCAGTTCCTGCTCGGCCTTGTCGCGTCGCCCGTGGGCCGCGGCGAAGGACGCCATGGTGCCGTTCATGCCGCCCAGCAGCTGTGCCCACGTCCCCTGGAAAGCGACGACGTCCGCGCGGTGGCCGAGCCGGTTGTCGTCGATCGCCGCGTTCATGGTGCTGATCTCGGCGGCGAGCCGTTCGGTGGTGATCCGCAGCTCGCGGAACGTGTCGGCGACGGCGCCGAGTTCGTCCCGGCCGGCGTACCGGATGTCGTACGACAGATCGCCCTCGGAGAGCGCCCGGGCGCCCGCGGAGACCTCGCTGAGCGGCCGGGTGATCGACAGGCGCAGGGCCAGCGCGAGAACGGTGACGGCGGCCAGGACGGCCAGCGACACGCTGAGGTCGCGGGTCTCACGCGAGCGTGCGGTGTCCAGGTCGCGCGTGGCGTCACGGCCCAGCTCCGCGGCGGCGCGGTGCTGGATGACGCGCAGCGCGTCGATGCGCCGGGAGGAGGCGGTCAGCCAACCGGCGTACGTGGGCCAGGCGTTCCGCTCGGCGTGCGGGTCGGCAAGGGTCTCGCGGGTCTTGCGGACGACGAGGCCGGGGTGCTGGAGGAGGACGACGTACAGCCTGCCCCTGAGGCCGGCGGGCGCGGTCTGGCCGAAGTCGTCCAGGAGCGCCTTCTCCAGGGCTGACCAGCGGTCCGTGGCGGTGGGGTGCGGGGCTCCCGGGGCGGCGAACAGGACGGCCAGCTCGGTGCGTTCGCGTTCGGCGGCCTCGATGGCGTTCAGGAGCGCGATGTGGGCGTCTGCGGCCTGGCCCGACGTGCGGGTCGGGCGGCCGGACTCCAGGGTGGCGGCCAGCTCCAGGAGGTCGTGCTCGATCGTGTCGTACTGGGCGGCGAGTTGGGGCGCGGTGAGGGATCCGGTCCCGGTCTGCAGCCGCAGGGCACGCAGTTGACGGCTGCGGGCGTCGAACCTGCCCTGCACGTCGGGCGGTCCGGTCCAGCCGGCGGTGTCGAGGAGGGCCGCGTGCAGGGCTCCGTCGGTGGCGTGCTGCGCCCCGGTGCGTTCCCCCAGTGTCGCCGGTCCGGGACGCAGCCGGGCCTTCACGGCGGCGATGCGTTCCCTGGCGAGCGCGTCGGTCAGCGCGGTGGTCCGGAACGACAGCTCGGTCGCCGTTCGGAAGTCCCGCAGGGTCTGCGCGTCGTGCCACTGCGAGACGGCGCCGAACGCGGTGAACGCCATCATGCCGGTCACCGGGAGCAGCACCAGGAGCATCAGCTTGCGCCCGACGCGCAGCCGCGCGAGGAAGGGGACGCGGAGGGCGGCGGGGGGCCGGGGGCGGCACATGGCAGGCTCTCAGCAGCGGCCGGTGGGTGGGGAGTGAGGATGGTGGTCGGTCACGTGCTCAGCCTGCCCCGAACCGGCCTCGATCGTCAGGGTCTTGGAGAGGACGGGTACCGCGAAGTCGGGCACACGCGCGTGTCGCTCGGGGCGGGCACACACGCGTGGCACCCGTTTTCACGATGTGTTCGTCGGATACCCGTCGTGCGCCGCGAGGTCCTTGTCGATCTTCTTGGCGGCCTCGTCCAGGGTGGCCCTGACCGGCGCGCGATCGAAGATGATCTTCGCGAAGGCCCGGGAGAAGGCGTCGGTGATCGCCGGGTAGGCCGGAGTCTGCGGCCGGGGGCGGGCCACGCCGTCCCGGAGCTGCTCGATGAACAGGTGCTCGGGGCCGCCGGGGGCGTACTGCGGCGAGATCCTGACCGCGCTCTCGGTGGCCGGGATCGCCCCGTTGGCCACGGTCATCCGGTGCACCTGGGCGGGCTGGAGCAGGAAGGACAGAAAGCGCCATGCGGCGTCCCCGTCGGCGTTGCCCGCCGGGACGCCCCACTGGTAGGAGCCCATGCCGGTGACGGTGCCCCGGCCGAAGTCGGGCAGCGGGACGATCGTGACGTCCCCGGGGAACGCCTTGTTGAATTCCGGATAGGTCCAGTGGCCGCACCAGGAGATCGCGCTGCGGCCGCTGACGAACGCCTTGTCGTCCTTGACCATGTCGATGAGCCCCGCCTTGGCCCAGTTCTGCAGGGTGGTGAGCGCCTTGACCGAACCGGGGCCGTTCACATAGCCGTCGGCGGTGCGGTGGTTCCCGGGCTCGATGAGGTCGCCGCCCGCCGACCACACGGCGGGCGCGAAGCCGTAGGTGTTCCACTCCTGGCCCGCCTGCGAGTAGACGAGCCGCAGGTCGAGCGGCGCCTGATAGCCCTGCGCGCGGAGCCTGCGCAGGATGCCGGTCAGTTCGGTGGCCGTCCAGGCGTCCTTCGGGCCGGTCGGGACACGTATTCCGGCCTTCTTCATGGCGGACCTGCGCACATACAGACCCATGCCCGAGTCGAAGGTGCCGACGCCCCACAACCTGCCCGCGTAGGTGCCCTGTTGGCGGATCGTCGGCAGCAGGTCGGCGCGGACGCCCGCGGGCACGCAGGAGTCGATCGGCCGGAGCTTGCCCGACCAGGCGTAGCTGTAGAGGTTGGGCCCGTCGAAGTCGAGGAGGTCGGGCAGGTCCCCGCTGGCCGCGGCGGAGAGCACGAGGTCGGTGTAGGTGCGGTCCTTCGGGAGGGTGACCAGCTCGACCCGCACCTGCTTCTGCCGCTTGTTGAACTCCTTCACCTGGCTCTGCAGCGTGGTGAACTCGCCGCTCGGGCCCGCGTGGAACCACACGGTGATGTGCGCGGTGCCGTTGATCTTCCCGTCGCAGGTGGTGTCCTTCGGGGACGCGCTCGCTCCCTTGGCGTCGCTCCCGCCGCCGTCGCACGCGGCCAGCAGCAGGGCCGCGCACAGCACCCAGGGGACCAGGGTGCCCCGGATCCGGCGAACCCGACGGACCGCGGGCCACGCGCGCGTGGCGCTCGTACCGCTCATGGCACACCCCCACTCGACCAGACGACTCGGCCTCCCCCAGGGTCCCGACATGCTACCGCCCGTCGCGTCGCCATCGCCCTGTGTGCACGAGAACCTCCGTTCATGGCACGGGACTTCAGCACTTTCCGGCTAGCTGGAAGGCGCGACCGACCACTGGTTGGCAAGCTGTGGACATGTCGCTGCGCTGTCTCCTCGTCGATGACAGCGCCCGGTTCCTGGAGGCGGCTCGCGCCGTGCTGGAACGTGGCGGAGTCGAGGTCGTCGGCTTCGCCTCGACGGGCGCGGACGCCGTCTCCCGGGCCCGGGAGACGGCCCCCGACGTCGTCCTGGTCGATCTCGACCTCGACGGCGAGAACGGCTTCGACGTCGCGCGCCGCCTGGTGGGCGACGTACCGGCGGTGATCCTCATCTCGACCCACTCCCGGGAGGACTTCCAGGAACTGATCGCCGCCAGCCCCGCGCACGGATTCCTGCACAAGTCGTCCCTGTCCGCGCGGGCCATCAGGGACGTCCTGAGCGACGACGGGCCGACCGCACCGCCCTGAACCCACCCACCACGACTCGGCCAGGTCACACCGGGCTGTTGGGCGACAGGTGTTGTCGGGACTTGGTCAACACGCTTCAATGCGGGGGAACTCTGGGCGTGAACGACGGCGTACGGATGTGAAGACCCTTCTCCGATGCCGACGGGGGCCCCGAAGCAAGCCGCGTGAACGGCCTGACCAGCCGTTGTGAACATTCACAGAAAGGGCCCCTGCATGCCGCACGCCACACAGCAGGCGGATGTCGCCACCGCGGAACTCGACTCGGCCCTGCGCGGCGGCCCCTTCCATGTCGCACTGCGCGCCGCCATCGCCGCCCGCGGACTGCCACTGCAGCGCGTCCAGCACCATCTGACGCGCTACGGGGTCAAGGTCGGCGTCACCAGCCTGAGTTACTGGCAGCAGGGCGCCCGCCGCCCGCAGCGCCCCGAGTCGCTGCGGGCCGTACGGGCGCTGGAGGAGATCCTCCAGCTCCCGGAGGAGTCGCTGATCCGGCTGCTCGCCGAGGCCGAGGAACGCGCGGTCGCCGCCCGCCCCGCGGCCCGTTCCTACCGCTCCTTCGTCGAGGCCTCGGGCGTACTGGAACAGCTGCTGGCCGAGCTGGAGTGCACGCCCGACAGCGGGCTGCACACCTTCGGGCACCACGAGCGGGTGCGCGTCGGCCCGCGCCGCGAGCTGGCGAGCCGCGAGTCGCACCACATCGTCCGCGCCCACCGGGACGGCATCGACCGCTTCATCGCCGTCCACTACGGCGACCCCGGCTGCACCCCGGAGCACATGACCGTGCACGCCCTGGAGAACTGCCGGACGGGCCGCGTCCGCCGCCACCACGAGACCGGCGTGCTGGTCGCCGAGCTCCTCTTCGGCACCCGGTTGCGCTCCGGAGATACGTTCCTCTTCCGCTACGGCGTCGAGGACGGCACCGCCGGCGTCTCCCGCGAGTACGTCCGTGACTTCGGTTCCGCGGGCGGCCAGTACGCGCTTCAGGTGAGCTTCGACGAGAACGCGCTGCCGACGCGCTGCCACCGCTTCACCCAGCACTCGGCGGCGGCCCCGCGCAGCGGCCGTCAGGAGCTGCGCCTGACCGGACACCACTCGGTGCACCTCGTGGAGCCGCGGATGCGGTCGGGGATCGTGGGGATCGGCTGGGACTGGGACTGAGCCGCCTCGGCCGTCACCTTCAGTTTTTGCAGCGGCTCGACGTTGTGATCCCGGAGGAGCTCACGGTACGTAAACGTTTGCGCAAGCGTTTACGTCGGACACCGGATGGGATAAGTTCCCGGCCGGAAGACCTGCCGTGCTTCAGAGAGGGGGACTCACGGTGGCCACCATGGTGGACGTCGCCCGCAGCGCCGGTGTGTCCGTCGCGACCGTCTCGCACGTCCTGAACGACACCCGCCCGGTGCTGCCCAGCACCCGGCAGGCCGTGCTGAGCGCGATCGAGGAACTGGGCTACATCCCCAACACCCTCGCCCGCTCCCTGGTGACATCCCGCACCCGCTCCATCGGCCTCGCGGTGTCGGCGATCAGCAACCCGTACTTCACGGAGATCCTCCAGGGCGTCGAGGCCGGTGCCCTGGAGCACGGCTACAGCCTGCTCATCGCCGACCCGCACGACGACCCGGAGCACGAGCTCAAGGTCGTCCAACTCCTGCACGAGCGCCGGGTGGACGGCATGATCGTCGCGCCGTCGGCGGACCCGGGCGCCCTCGTCGCCCACCTCGGGCGGCACTCCGTACCGACGGTTTTCCTGGACCGGGTGGTCGAGGCGCCCCCGGACGACCCGTCCCCCTCCGACCAGGCGTGCGCCTTCGACCAGGTGTGCGCCGAGAACATCGAACCGACGGCACAGCTGGTCACCCACCTCGCCGGACTCGGCCACCGCCGTATCGGCCTCGTCGCGGGCCTGCCCGGGCTCAGCACCACCGGCGAGCGGATCGCCGGATACCGGTACGGCCTCGCCGCCGCCGGACTCCCTTACGACGAGCGGCTGTTGGCGCACGGCGACTCCGAGTCGGCCGGCGGGGAGCGGGCCACCTCGACCCTGCTGTCCCTCGCCGCCCCGCCCACGGCCCTGGTCACCGCCAACAACGCGATGACCATCGGCGCCCTGCGCGCCCTGCGCGAACACGGGCTGTCCGTCCCCGGCGACCTCGCGCTGTGCTGCTTCGACGACTTCGCCTGGGCGGACCTGTTCGAGCCCCGGCTCACCGCGATCGCCCAGCCCAGCAAGGAGATCGGCGCCGAAGCCGTACGGCTGCTGCTGGACCGGCTCGCCGCGCCGGACCGGCCCGCCCGTGTCCTGCGGCTCCCCTGCGCGTTCGTCCACCGCACGTCGTGCGGCTGCCCCGAGCAGCCCGAGAAGTCCACGAAGGGAAACGTCTCGTGATCGTCGTCGCCGGTGAGGCCCTGATCGATCTGGTACCGCAGGGCCCGGGCGCCCTCGCGGTCCTCAAGCCGGCGCTCGGCGGCGGCCCCTACAACACCGCCGTCGCCCTCGGCCGCCTCGGCTCCGCCACCGCCTTCTGCTCGCGCGTCTCCCACGACGCGTTCGGCGAGGCCCTGCTCGCCGGGCTGCTCCAGGCCGACGTGGACGTACTGGACGTACAGCGCGGCCCGGAGCCGACCACGCTCGCGGCGGCCACGCTCGACGCGAACGGCTCGGCCACCTACTCCTTCTACGTCGACGGCACCGCCGACCGGCTCTTCGCGATGCCCTACGCGCTTCCCGCCGAGACCCGGGCGGTGTCCTTCGGCACCTGTTCGCTCGTCCTGGAGCCGGGCGCGAGCGCCTACGAGGAGCTGATGCGGACCGCTGCCGCACAGGGCGTCTTCACCGCGCTCGACCCGAACATCCGGGCCGGTCTGATCCCCGACGCGGACGCCTACCGGGCACGCTTCAAGAGCTGGCTGCCGCACGTGTCGCTGCTGAAGCTCTCCGAGGAGGACGCGCTGTGGCTGGGGGGCAATCCCCGTGAGTGGCTGGACGCCGGTCCCTCGGCCGTCGTGATCACCCAGGGCGGGGAGGGCCTCACCGCGTTCACCCGGGACGGCACGGTGTATCCGGTGCCGGGCGAGAAGGTCGACGTCGTGGACACGATCGGGGCCGGCGACACCGTCAACGCGGCGCTGCTGCACGGCCTGTCCGCCCAGGACGCGTTGTCTCCGGAGGGGCTGGCCCGCCTCGGCCGCGACGGCTGGACCCGGTTGCTGCGGTTCGCGGCGCGGGCGGCGGCGATCACATGTTCACGGGCGGGGGCGGAGCCGCCGTACGCCTCCGAACTGGGCGATCTGTAGGGGACGTTGAGTGAATGCGGCGCCTCTCGGGGAGTCCCCCGCGAGGCGCCGCATCGGTGTCCTTGCTCCGGTCAGGCCTTGCGGGCTCGCGTCGTCTTCTTCGCGGGCGCGGCCTTCTTGGCAGGCGCCGCGGTCTTCTTCGCGACCGCCGCGGTCTTCTTGGCAGCCACCTTGCGCGGGGCCTTCACCGGCGCCCCGTCGCTGATCCGGTCGGAGTCGAGGATCTCGCGCAGGAACTTGCCGGTGTGGCTGGCCCCCACCGCGGCGACCTGCTCGGGCGTGCCCTCGGCGATGACGAGACCGCCGCCCGCGCCACCCTCCGGACCCATGTCGACGACCCAGTCGGCCACCTTGATCACGTCGAGGTTGTGCTCGATGACGATGACCGTGTTGCCCTTGTCGACCAGGCCGCCCAGCACCGTGAGGAGCTTGCTGATGTCCTCGAAGTGCAGGCCGGTGGTCGGCTCGTCCAGGACGTAGACCGTACGGCCGGTGGAGCGCCGTTGCAGCTCGCTGGCGAGCTTGACGCGCTGGGCCTCACCGCCGGACAGGGTGGTCGCGGACTGGCCGAGCCGGACGTAGCCGAGGCCGACGTCCTTGAGGGTGTTGAGGTGCCGGGCGATCCCGGGGACCGCCTCGAAGAACTCCGTGGCCTCCTCGATCGGCATGTTCAGGACGTCGGCGATGGACTTGCCCTTGTAGTGGACGTCCAGGGTCTCCCGGTTGTACCGGGCGCCGTGGCACACCTCGCACGGGACGTACACGTCCGGCAGGAAGTTCATCTCGATCTTGATGGTGCCGTCGCCCGCGCAGTTCTCGCAGCGACCGCCCTTGACGTTGAAGGAGAAGCGGCCGGGCAGATAGCCCCGCACCTTCGCCTCGGTCGTCTCCGCGAACAGCTTGCGGACGTGGTCGAAGACACCGGTGTACGTCGCCGGGTTGGACCGGGGGGTGCGGCCGATGGGCGACTGGTCGACGTGCACGACCTTGTCGACGAGGTCGTCGCCGTCCACGCGCGTGTGCCGCCCCGGCACACTCCTCGCGCCGTTCAGTTCGCGGGCCAGGTGCGTGTACAGGATGTCGTTGACCAGGGTCGACTTGCCGGATCCGGAGACTCCGGTGACCGCGGTGAACACACCCAGGGGGAACGAGACGTCAATGTCCTGGAGGTTGTTCTCCCGGGCGCCGTGCACCGTGAGCTGCCGGGACAGGTCGCGCGGGCGCCGGATCTCGGGCAGCGGGATGGCCTTCTTGCCGGACAGGTACTGACCGGTCATCGATTCGTCGTTGGCCAGCAGCTCCTTCAGGGAGCCGCTGTGCACGACCCTGCCGCCGTGCTCGCCCGCCCCGGGGCCGATGTCGACGATCCAGTCGGCGACCTTGATGGTGTCCTCGTCGTGCTCGACGACGATGAGCGTGTTGCCCATGTCGCGCAGCCGGACCAGGGTCTCGATCAGCCGGTGGTTGTCGCGCTGGTGCAGACCGATGGACGGCTCGTCCAGGACGTACAGGACGCCGACGAGTCCGGAGCCGATCTGGGTGGCCAGGCGGATGCGCTGGGCCTCGCCGCCGGAGAGGGTGCCGGCCGCGCGGTTCAGCGAGAGGTAGTCGAGGCCTACGTCGACCAGGAACCGCAGCCTCTCGTTGCACTCCTTCAGCACCCGCTCGGCGATCTTCTTGTCGCGGGCGTCCAGCTTCATCCCGCCCAGGAACTCCGCGCAGTCGCTGATGGACATCCCGGAGATCTCGGCGATCGACTTGTCCATGATCGTGACCGCGAGGACGACGGGCTTCAGCCGCGTGCCGTGACAGGTGGGACAGGGCACCTCGCGCATATAGCCCTCGAAGCGCTCCCGGCTGGCGTCGCTCTCCGCCTCGCCGTGCCTGCGCTTCACGAACGGGACGGCGCCTTCGAAGGGCGTCGTGTAGACCCGCTCGCGTCCGTACCTGTTCCGGTACCGCACCTCGATCTGCGTCTTGTGGCCGTACAGCAGGGCCTTCTTGGCGCGCTGCGGGAGGCCCGCGAAGGGGATGTCCGTGCGGAAGCCCAGCGCGTCCGCGAGGGCGCCGATGAGGCGGCTGAAGTAGTCCTTGGTGTGGCCGTGCGACCAGGGGTGGATGGCGCCCTCGTCCAGGGACTTGTCCTCGTCCGGGACGATCAGCTCGGCGTCGACCTCCATGCGCGTGCCGATGCCGGAGCACTCGGGGCAGGCGCCGAAGGGCGAGTTGAAGGAGAAGGAGCGGGGCTCCAGCTCCTCGAAGGACAGGTCGTCGTACGGGCAGTACAGGTGCTCCGAGAACATGCGCTCGCGCTCGGGGTCGTCCTCGGGGAGGTCGACGAAGTCGAGCACGACCATGCCGCCGGAGAGGCCGAGGGCGGTCTCCACGGAGTCGGTGAGGCGGCGCTTGGCGGAGTCCTTCACCGTGAGACGGTCGATGACCACCTCGATGGTGTGCTTCTCCTGCTTCTTCAGGACGGGCGGCTCGGAGAGCTGGATGGTCTCGCCGTCCACGCGCGCGCGGCTGTAGCCCTTGGTCTGGAGGTCCGCGAAGAGGTCGACGAACTCGCCCTTGCGCTCACGCACCAGCGGCGACAGGACCTGGAAGCGGCTCCCCTCCGGCAGCGCGAGGACCTTGTCGACGACGGCCTGCGGCGACTGGCGCGTGATCGGGCGGCCGCACTCCGGGCAGTGCGGCTTGCCGATGCGCGCGAAGAGCAGACGCAGATAGTCGTAGACCTCGGTGATGGTGCCGACCGTCGAGCGCGGGTTGCGCGAGGTCGACTTCTGGTCGATGGAGACCGCCGGGGAGAGACCTTCGATGAAGTCGACGTCCGGCTTGTCCATCTGGCCGAGGAACTGGCGGGCGTACGAGGAGAGCGATTCCACGTAGCGCCGCTGGCCCTCGGCGAAGATCGTGTCGAAGGCCAGGGAGGACTTGCCCGACCCGGACAGGCCCGTGAAAACGATGAGCGAGTCGCGTGGAAGGTCGAGCGAGACATTCTTCAGATTGTGCTCGCGCGCGCCACGGACGATGAGACGGTCGGCCACGCCGGTCCGCACCTTTCTTGAGAGAAGTGACAGGGGCGGGGCCCCCGTCGTTCTCAGACTAGGGGGAGCCACTGACAACGCCGGTCGGAATCCCGGCCGAGGCATAACAACCTCCGGCCTTCCAGCATGCCCGACGCCGCACCCGACGATATAGCACGTGCATTCGATTTACGGCACTGCTTCACCACCTTCACCCAAAGGTGTGGCGGGACTAGGGTCAGCAGCATGATTGATCACGCTCATGACCTGGCCTCTGTACGTGATGCGACCGAGCGGCTGCTCACCGCAGCCGCCGCACTGGACAACGCCTCGGCCGCCGAGCCGTCACGGCTCCCCGGCTGGAGCCGCAATCACGTCCTCGCCCATGTCGCCCGCAACGCGGACGCCCTCGTGAACGTCCTGGAGGGGCGCC
Organism: Streptomyces sp. W16; assembly: GCF_033194735.1. Classification (NCBI taxonomy): domain Bacteria; kingdom Bacillati; phylum Actinomycetota; class Actinomycetes; order Kitasatosporales; family Streptomycetaceae; genus Streptomyces; species Streptomyces sp. W16. The sequence goes on along the minus strand of NZ_JAWOAI010000004.1, from coordinate 39,767 downwards.
CCATGTACGCCACGGCGAGCATGCGAGACGCCGACATCGAGCGCGACGCCCCGCGCCCTCTCGACGTCCAGCTCGCCGACGTGCGCGAGAGCGCGGCCGGCTTCCAGGCGGTGGGCGCCGCTCCGGCGGACTGGTCGCGCCGGGTGGAGCTGCGCAACGGGGTCGTCGACAGCGCGTCGCGCGTGCCGTTCCGGCGGTGGGTCGAGGTCGAGCTGCATCACGTGGACATGGGGATCGGGTACGAACTGGAGGATCTTCCCGAGGAGTTCACGCGGCGGGAGATCGACTTCCTGGTCGAGCGGTTCGACGGGCACCCCGAGGTGCCGTCGACACGGCTCACCGACGGCACGCACGCGTGGAGCACGGGCCGGTCCGCCGAGAAGCCCGAAGTCACCGTCACCGGAAGCCTCGTGGAGCTGCTCGGCTGGCTCTGCGGACGCCGTGACGGGGCCGGCCTGACGGTCGACGGCGGCCCCTTGCCGACGCTTCCGCCGCTATAGGCCCCCGGCCCGGTCGTAGAGCCGCTGGTGCCACTCGTTGGCGTCGGGTGCGGGCCGGTGGGTGAGCACCGGATTCGGGCCGGTCTCGATGAGGTGGAGAAGCGTCCAGGCGACGCCGTAGCAGTCGTCCGGGCCGAAGCAGGAGACGAGCGCCCGGGCCTCCTCTCCCGTGACCGGCTTCGAGATCGCGTCGAGTTGGCGGGCCCGCCTGTCGATATCCTCTTCGCTCGCGTCCCAGTCGGGAAGCGGGCCGTCGGCGAGGAACGTGCGCACTTCGGCTCTCATGGGGTAATGATCGGCCTCCGTCGCCACCGCGTTCAAGGCATCAAGGTTCCACACCCGAACGTCCGGGAGACGTCGGCCACTTCGGAACGTCCTCCGGAAACGGATTAGGCTGACCGTCATGACGTACAGCGGCGAGGTCACGGTCGGCGGACCGGCGGATGTGCACGAACTCACGGACCTGATGATCACCAAGATCGCGGTCGGGCCCATGAACAACAACGCCTATCTATTGCGCTGCCGGGCCACGGACGAGCAGTTGTTGATCGACGCGGCCAACGACGCGGAGACCCTGCTCGGCACGATCGGCGACGACGGCATCGCGTCCGTCGTCACCACCCACCAGCACGGCGACCACTGGCAGGCGCTCGCCGAGGTCGTAACGGGCACGCGCGCGCGTACGTACGCGGGCCGCGAGGACGCCGACGGCATCCCGGTGCCGACCGACGTCCTGGTCGACGACGGCGACACGATCCGGGTGGGACAGGTGGAGCTCACCGCCCGCCACCTGGTGGGTCATACGCCGGGCTCGATCGCGCTCGTCTACGACGACCCGCACGGGCATCCTCATGTGTTCACCGGAGACTGTCTGTTCCCGGGAGGCCCTGGCCGGACAACACAACCGGATCACTTCCAGAGCTTGATGAGCGGGCTCGAAGCCAAGGTGTTCACCCTGCCTGACGAGACGTGGATCTACCCGGGCCACGGCAACGACACGACGCTCGGCGACGAGCGCCCACACCTCGCGGAGTGGCGAGCTCGCGGCTGGTGATCCCCTGAACGTGCTGGGGCCGACCTGAAATGGGTCGGCCCCTTTTTGATGTTGCGACGCCACAGCGGGCCGACCGGTCCACGCGCCAGCGAACGAAGTAGGGGTCGACCCAGGGCGCTTCAGCGCGTCCGGAACTTTGGCCGCTCGACGCCGCCAGGGCGCGCGCCTCAGCCAGCCACGAGCGGAGCGTCGGTGTCGTCCTCGCCGGCCAGCACGATGCGGCGGACCTGTTGGCGGGTGTAGCCGGTGGCCTCGCAGATGTCTTTCTGCGGGACGTCGTCGACCGAGGCCTGCCTGATCGCTGCCGCCAGCTCTTGTCGCAGGATCTCGGTTCGCGCCTCTGAGTCTCGGAACCGTTGCGCCAGCTGCGTCAGTGATCGCTTATCCATGACACATAGTGTTCCATCTGAAGTCATGGAACCTGATGTTACGCACGGCATGCCGAATGTCCAGTGCGTGAACCACTTGACGAGGGAACACGATGTTCCCTAGAGTGGAGATGTCGGAAGGGAAACCAGCCGACAACGCAAGCGGCCCCCGTCGGTGTTAGCGCACCGAACGAGGGCCTACGGAATCCACCTGATCCACCAGGGAGACCCGCGTGTTTCACCTTCTCACGTCACCCCGTACGGCCCGTACGGTCCGCGCCATGATCGGCAGCCTCGTCGAGTCGGCCGCCGACACCCTCCGCTCCCTCGCCCCCGCCGAGCAGGCGGACGCCGAGGTCGTCGAGGCCCCGGACCCCGCCGACGTCCTGGACGCCGACGAACTCCCCGAGGTCGACACCATCGAGGCCGCCGCCCGCGAGTACGAGCGCGCCGCCGACCAGGCCCGCCGCGCCGACCGCGGCAAGCGCGCCGCGAAGAAGATCCTCGACAAGCTGCCCGCCGGCCTCTACGGCACGTGGCGCGTCTTCCGCACCCCGTCGTCCCGGCAGACCCCGGACCTCGCCGCCATCACCGCCACCTACAAGAAGCTCGGCCTCGGCCCCGTCCCCATGAAGGACTGCGCCCCGTCCCTCAAGGTCGAGCGCGTCGAGATCCTGGCCGACATCGAGACCCTGACGGCGGTGGCTGCCTGATGCGTACCAACCACGCCCCGGCCGCCGGCCTCGCCGCGGTCCCGCAGGTCTCCCCCGGTCACCGCCTGGTGCCCGCCACGATCCAGTTCTTCGACCAGATCGCCCGGACCGTGTGGATCGAGTGCCCCGACTGGTGCACCGACGACCACGTCGAGAACCCGCAGTTGGCCGTCGAGGACATCGTCCACACGTCGGACTCCCAGGACTTCGGCATTCACACCCTGGGGAGCCCGCGCCTGGTGTTCGAGCTGTACGCCCGGATCACGTCCGACGCGTACGACCGGAACCCGCAGCTTCGGCAGGCGACGGTCGCGGTCGACGACGGCGACGGCGAGTACGCGTTCCTCAGCCCCGACATGGCGGACGACCTCGCCGACCGCCTGGTCGCGTTCGCCTCCCGGATCCGGCAGTTGTCCCGCACCGCCCGCGCACACCAGCAGCAGGCGGGGGTGTCGGCATGACGACCGCCCTCGACTTCGACGAGGTCATCACCGCCGCCGTCCACCAGGCGATGCAGAAGACCCTCCCTCACTGGTACACGCCCGCCCTGGCCGACGAGATCGCGGTGGACACGATCGCCGCACTCGGAAAGGGCCGCACCAACACCACGCACTCGGGAGAGCCGACCGCCCACATCCGGGCCGAGGCCAAGCAGATCCTTGCCCAGTGCTGCCAGCGTCGCCCCGACCGTGACCCGGCCACGGGAGACCTGCTGTCGGGCGTGGAGGACACCGACGAGACGTTCCGCGACCGTCTCCTCTGTGTCGAGCGCCACGGCCACGACGGCGATCACCGCGACGCCATGAGCCGCACCTGGCCGCGCCAGGGAGTCACGGTATGAACAACCGGCCCACACCGGCCGAGCAGGCGCCCACCACTCCGGTGGGCGCCCTGCCCGGGCCCCGTATCAACCCGTCCTCCGAAGCCCGCGACCTCCGTCATCTGCTCGCCGTCGTCCTCGACGCCCTGACTCTCGACTTCGCCGTCGACAACTACAGCGAGCGGCTCAAGGAACGCGCCTGTCTCGCCAGGGTCGTCATCCGTGACGGCCTCGACGAGCCCGCGTGGAACGCCGACTGGCTCCACTCCAAGCTGCGCGCCGAGGAAGCCGACGTCGAAGCCAAGGCCGTCCGCGCCTCCGTCGACCGCGCCTTCCCCACCGTCGCCGCCTTCCTCGCCGACGAGCGAGGTGAGGGCAAGTGAGCACCGCGCCCCACGCCAGCAGCGGATCCACCTTCACCCGCTGGGACTTCCTGACCATGCCGTACGACGACCTGCTGTACACCCTCGGCGTGACGGTCGTGACCCGGCCGGCGCCCGACGACTGGCCTGTGGGCCGCGAGTTCATGGCGGGGGTCATGGTCACCCCCTCCGGCCAGCTCTCCCACGTCATCGCCGCCCCCTACATCGTCGGTCTGGAGCGGGAGTACACCATCCGAGGGCTGCTCGCGAAATGGCACGGCGCCGACGCCACGAACTGGCCCGTCGCCATGGCGTGGAGCACGAAGGGCGTGCCCCATGCCTGAGCCCCGCATGGTCGACGTGACCATCATCGAGACCCGCGTCGTTCCCATCCCCGAACCCGACTGGTGCACCGACCCGCACGACGGCGCCCAGCACTTCACCGACCTCACCCACCGCGGCCGCGAGACGTCGGCGAGCGTCGACACCCCTCTCGGCACCGCCCGCTTCCTCGTCGCCCAGATCTCCCACGCCCCGTATCTGGTGTCGGTGCCGGAGCCGCATCCGGTGGTGTCGGTGTCCCTCGACCTGGAGGCCGACTTCACCGCCGAGGCGATCCCGGGCGTAGCGGCCCGGCTGCGGGAGGCCGCCGACCTCCTCGACGAGGCCGCGGCCGAGGCGATCCGGCTACGAGGTGATGCGTCATGACTGCCATGTCCCGTGCGACCCGTCGCATCGTCGTCGCGCACCTCACCGAGCACGGCATGAACCCGGTAGACATCGCGGCTGAGCTGGAGGTTTCCGCCGACACCGTACGCAGGGACATCCGCGAGACACCCCCGGCAGTTGTGACCGAGACGGTCACGGTTGCGGCACCGCCTGCGCCCGGTCTGCTCCTGCCGGAGAGCACGCAACTCCGGCAGGACTTGAACCTCCTCGCCGCCTCATACCGGGCGCAGCGGGAGGACGTCGCGCGGTTCGCGATCCACGTTGCTGCGGAGGCAATCCGCCGGCGTATGCAGGCCCGGTTCGCCTCCAACGACCGGCAGGAGGTCGGCTCATGAAGTGGTTGATGCTCGGCGTCGCCCTCGGTTTCCTGGTCGTGTTCCCCAGCCTGCTCGCGGTCGTCGGCGCGATCGTTGCGGCGATCCTCGGCAAGCCCGTCCTCGTCGCGTTCGCGGCCGGCCTGGCCGTACGCCCCCACCTTCCTCGCGTACGGCGGTGGGCGCCGTGACCGAGCCCGATCCGTCCAACCTGCCCGAGGCCTACCGCCAGTACGTCGAGCAGGCCGCCCACCACCGGACGCCGAACGTCCTGTACGACCAGTACGGCCGACCCGTCCACTTCACGATCGGCCAGCCTCCGCCGCCGGTCATCGTGCAGGCTCCTATCCAGCAGGGCATGGACCCGGCCCTGCAACGGCTGATCATCGTCACGTTCCTGATCCTGGCCGTGGTCGTCGTCTGCACCGCCGCGGTGTGTGCGGTCGTCGTCCTGGTCGGCGGAACCCTGATCGGGATCATCGGCACCGTCTCCGCGAACCTGCCCATGATCGGCCTGTCCCTGGTGGGTGTGATCCTCGCCGCCGGGTGGGCCGCCTCCAAGATCCGGCCGCACGGCAAGAAAGGCCGCTGACCTGCCCTTCCGTCCTCCGTGGACTGGCACATTTGTGCCAGTCGCGGGGGTGCGGTGGGGCCGGACAGCCCGGCCCACGACCAGGGAGAACCCCGTGAACAGGTCCGCCCGAGAGAAGTTCATCCAGCTGGCATGGAACGCCGTCACCAAGGCCGAAGACCTGGCCCAGGAAGCCACGCGGCACGCCCGCAACGGCGAGCGGGACAAGGCCGAGCCACTCGCCGCCGCCGGCGCGCTGTGGGCGGACGTCGCTCGCTCGTACGCCGCGATCACCACCGTGCTACCCGAGCCGCTGCCCGAACTCCCCACCGCCGCAACGGAGTACTGACCCATGGCTGACGACCTCAGGTTCTCGGACTTCACAGCGGGCGAGAAGGTGCGCATCGCCTTCCACGTCGCCCGGATGGCGAAGCGCGGCATGGCCGGCCCCACGGTCGACACCAGTGACCTGAAGCGGCGCATCGAACGCATCGAGAAGCGGGCCGAACGCCGCAAGAAGAACGGCAAGTAGTCACCCCGGGGGCGGCGTCCAACCGCCAAGAAGAGCGCCGTCCCCGGGCCCCGGACCACCTGTGAAGCGACCGGAGAAACCAGGATGACCGTCGATCTGATCAAAACGCCAGAGGACGCACGCGACACCCCACCCGGGCCGGCCGCACCCGCGGCTTCTCCCGCCGCCAAGACGCCCGCCCTGGCCCGCCGCCGGCTATGCCTCGCCCCGCTCGGCCGTGTCCTCGTGGGCGCCCGCCAGCACCCCGCCTACAAGGTCGCCGTCCGCCACGGCGCCTACGCATGGGGCGGTACCCGCGTCCTGTCCCGCCGCGCCTGGGAAGCCCGTACGACCGCGATGCACGCGCGGATGATGCGCATCGCCGAGGCCGCAGGCAATGAGGAAATGGTCACCAAGTGGGAACAAAGGGCGTATGCCTACCGGTTCGCCCGTCATAAGAGGCGGATGGACCTGCTGCAGCTCGTCCTCAACCTGCCCAAGGCGATCGTCTCCGCACTCGCCGGCACCGCGGGCGTCCTCCTCGTGCTCGGCATCATGCTGGCCTGGTACCGGCACGACGTCCGCGACGTGGCGACCCCGCTGAATGCGGTCATCGAGGCCGTCGGCTGGCTCGCGTTCCTCGCCTCCGTCATCTTCAAGCCGCTGCTCTACTCGCTGCCCCTGCTGGCCCTGCTCGGCGTGTGGTCCGTCGGCCGCGCCCAGCGCACCGCCCCCTCCTGGGCGCTGCCCGTGGACGGCGACGAGCGGGACGTCGTGCCTGATGAGAACGCCATCATGCGAGCCCTGGAGAACCTGGGCATCCCCGCGCTGAACAAGGCCGTGAAGGAGGGCTGGAAGCCGCGCTGGATCCAGCCGACCGTACGGCTCGGCAACGGCTACCACACGCAGGTTCAGCTACCGCTCGGCGTCACCGTCGAGATGATCAACGGGAAGAAGAACATCCTCGCCCACAACCTCATGAGGAAGCCCGTCGAGACGTGGCCGACCGAGCCCCCGAAGCAGCCTGGCGTCCTCGACCTGTGGGTAGCCGATCAGGGCTCACTGAACGGTCCCGTGCCGCCGTGGCCTCTGCTGCACGAGGGCACCACCGACTATTTCAAGGGCGTTCCGGTTGCGGTCTCGCAGCGCGGCGAACCCATCATCGGGCAGCTCATGGCCGCGAACTGGATCGTCGGCGGCATCATGGGCTCGGGGAAGACCTCGATCGTCGTCGCCCTGCTCCTCGGCGCGATCCTCGACCCGCTCGTCGAGGCCGAGGTGTACGTGATGGCCACGAACATCGACTATGACCCGCTCAAGCCCCGGCTGAAGACCCTGGTCAAGGGCGACGACCCGGAGCAACTGCGGGCGGCCCTTGACCGGTTGCGGTCCCTGACGAGCGAGGTGACCGAGCGCGGCAAGCTGCTGGAGGAACTCGGCGGCGCTTCACCCAAGCTCACGCGTGAACTGGCGATGAAGGACCCGCGGATGCGGCCCCGGGTGGTCGTCTTCGACGAGTGCCACGAGCTGTTCATGAGTAAGGAGTACGGCAAGGAGGCCGCTGAGCTGGCCATTCGCGTGATGAAGAAGGCGAGGAAAGTCGGGATCACTCTGGTCTGGGTCACCGTCTCCCCGACCGCCGACAGCATCCCGCGCGACGTCACCCGCAACACCTCCCACCGTGTGGCGTTCGCGGTCGGCGACCAGGTCGCCAACGACGGACTCCTCGGCTCCGGCAAGTACAAGGCCGGCATCCGCGCGACGGAGCTGGTGCCCGGCCAGGACGTCGGCACGGCGGTCACCTACGGGTTCACGGCCAAGCCGTTCGAGGTGATCCGCGCCCACTACGTGCAGCGGGACCCGGAGAAGGGTGTCGACGAGGTGACTCCGGTCGTCGAGCGCGCCATGGGGTTGTACGACGGAACCGGCCCGGCTGATGTTCCGGTGTTCGAGGTGGCCGACCCGCTCGCCGACACCGCGGCCGTCCTCGGCGACGAGACGCGCGTCCTCGCTCAGGAGGTGCTGCACCGGCTCGCCGCCCGCAACCCGGAGGCCTACGGCAGTTGGGGGCCCACGGACCTGAAGCGCGCGCTGGAGCCGTACGGCGCCGAGCAGTACAAGTCGAAGGGCGTGATGGTCGTGGCCCGCGACCGCGTCCAGGACGCCATCCTGGAGCGCCTCGCCGAGGACATCGACGACCTCGACAACGAGGAGGGAGGCTCCGACATCTGAGGGAGTTCTCCCCCAAGCCTCCCCCTCATGCCTCTCTCGTGCTGACCTGCATGTATGCCGGTTGAGGGAGGCGAGGGAGGTCAGGGAGGCGCACCCCAGGGAAACGGGAAACAGGCACTTCAGCCTCCCCCGCCGCGCCTCCCTCCCTGATCTATTCACAGAGACCCGAGCAGAGAGAAGATGCCGCCATGACGCACCCGATGCACGAGCACTGTTCCCGCTGCCGCCGACCGGCGCCCCCGCAGGACTCCAAGGAGTTCATGGACTGGGAGGCGACCGAGGACGGTCTACCTGTCTGCCCCGGCTGCCTCACGCTGCTCGACGAGCAGTACATGGACGAGGCTGTGATGGACCTCGCCGACGAAGCCACCGGCGACGAACCGCGCTGATAGCGTAGGCAGCCGACGCCGGGTCTTCCGGCTAGCCACCGCGCACCGCACCACCCCGGTCCTTTCCGAACCTCCGGTGAATCCGTCGAGGTATGGAGGAAGACCATGTACTCAGCTCAGTTGCCGCCCAACGCGGTCAAGTTGCTGGCGCTCTACCTGAAGCCGAAGTCCCAGTGGACCGACGTTGACAGGCACCGCGCCTACGACCTCGTCGTGGACTGGACGGGCGAGGACCACGAGAGCTTCGCCGCGTTCCTGCAAGAACGGCTGTAGCTACTCGAAGAACGTTCGGCCCCCTCCACGGTCATCACGACCGAGCAGGGGGCCTTTCGCGTTGCGGCTAGGCTCGCGCGCATGACTGACTTCGTGCAGGTGTCCACAGCCACGGAAACTCGTGATCAGGCCCTCGAACTGGCCCGATCGGTCGTGCAGGCGCGGCTCGCCGCGGGAGCACAGATCATCGGCCCCGTCACCTCCGTGTTCTGGCACAACGGCGAGTTCGGCACGGGCGAGGAATGGCAACTGCTGCTCAAGACGACCGCATCCCGCTACGCCGAGCTGGAGACCCACCTGATCGAGCACCATCCGTGGACGAACCCCGAGGTGACCGCCACCTCCATAGTCCAGGGCTCCGCTTCTTATCTGGAGTGGATCGACCGGACGGTTGCCAACTAGGCGGTCCGCTCGACCAGTTCGGCGACTGCCGGCACTGCACCGTGCTGGAGGGCGAGCGCGGACACGACCTGCTCGATACGTTGGCGGGGCCGGGCCGAGGCCACCCCGTCAGCGAGCTCCAGCGCCCGCCCGGCCACCCGCGCAGCCTCCTCCACCTCGCCGGCCGTCGTGTACGCCTCAGCCAGCCACGTCGAATACAGGGACGCGTCCCGGGCGTGCGCGTCGTCGAACCTCCCGAGCCCACGCACCAGCAGGGGCACCGCGCGCAAAGGCCGCCGTAGCTGCGTCCAACAGCGGCCCGCCATGATGTCCAGCTCCACCTGGTCCACCCACGCCGACCATGCCGGCTGCGGTCCGCCAGCGTCGTCCGCACCGAGAGCGGCACGCGCCTCGGCGAGGGCCGCCTCCGTACCGTTCGCATCCCCGGCGACAGCTCGCGCCCACGCGCACCGCTCCCACAGCAGTGCGCGCACCGTGGCCGGGGTCTCCTCGGTGACCGCATCGCACGAGTGCGCCGCTATCGCCGCGGCGGCGCGCGGGTCGGCGGCTACGGCCTGGTAGGCGAGGTAGGCCAGGGCATTGCGGGCGAGGTCCTCGGCGCCCGCGTCTTCGGCGGCCGACCGGCTCTCCCGGTACAAGCCGACGGCCTCCCGTTCCCGGCCACCGTCGAACGCCGCCCAACCGGCCTGCTGCGCCTGCTCAGCCGCCAGCGCCAGCAGCTGGCGGCCGGTGCTCTCGTTGTAGGTGCTGTCTCGCAAGATGCGCCGCGTCCGCTGATACTCGGCCGCGTACAGGCGGTAGGTGTCGCCGCCGCCGAGGACGTCATCGAGACGGCGCAGCCGGGCCGTGCGCTCCCTCAGCCGCGCCACGGTGCCGGCGCCCACCCGCTGCGGCACGGACGGCGGCAGCACATCGGGCAGAGTCGCAGCCAGGCCCACGGCGCCGACGGCGAGGACGTCACGCCGGCGAAGTGCCGCCATGTCGGAAGTCGTCTCCCACGGGCGGGGAGCGAGCCCGACCATGCGCCCGGGCACCCTGAGGGCGTCCGCGATCACGGCAATCTTGTCGTAGCTCTCGACACGTCCGCAGCCTCGCGCGAGCGCGCCGACACGCTCCGGCTTGATGCCGCACTCGGCGGCCAGCTTCTGGTAGCTGATACCGGCCTGTTCGCGAGCCAGCCGGAAGACGGTCCCGAAGTCGTGAGCGCGGAGCGCCTCGCACATCTGGGGGAGTTCGAGGACGCCTACCGGCAGAGCTGTGGGCGGATGGGTCACCGTCACAGCATCCCCCAATTGCGGCGCGCCCGCCCCGTTCTCGGGCCTACCCATGATGGGGATACCCCTCGATGGGATGGCAATCGTGGTGCGGGAGCGAAGGGTGGTCGAAAGACCCGGCAGCCGCGCGAACGGCCCCGGGCGTGGCCGACTAGATGGAGTCGACATGCCGGAGAATACGCAGACCGAGGGCACGACGAACACCCCGACCGCCGTCGGGTGGTGCGCCTGGCACCAGAACTACGCACGAGGCGTGCGCCTCATCCAGGTGATCGAGCAGAGCAGCGGACCGGGAACGATGGGGAACCACTTCGCCTGCCACCCGTGCCGCCAGGCCTACGACCTCGTGCCGCTCGCCGACCAGCCGCTACCGGCCTCCGCATCATGACCGGGCCTGCACCCGCACCGACCCCGGTGAACGAGGCACTCAACGCGCTCTTCGAACACTGCGTCCACTGTCCCGGCTGCAAGGTCAACGTGGACAGTGGGGAGCCGCCACCCAAGTGCCCGGAGGCGGAGGCTCTGTACCGGGCCTGGTTCATCCTCTGGCGCAGGCGCAGGGAGGTCGGACAGTGAAGATCTGCATCAACTGCGACCAGTCCATCAGAACCGGCGAGGGCTACACGGAGATCGACAAGATGTCTCCCTCCGCCGCCGGTACGACGCTCTACCGGCACGACCGCGAGTGCAAGCCCGTGCCGGTCCAGACGACGCAGGTATCCCTGCATCATTGAACTCCCGCCTGTCCTCTGTACCCCGGTCTCAACGAGAGGGCAGGCGGGACCAGGCAGGCCCCGGCCGTAGGTGCATCCTGGCCGGGGCCGCTTCATGCCTGGCTGCTATCGCCGTGGCCGCCGCCGCCGTGTACGCCGCCGCTCCCGACGCGGCAGGCCCTCGCTGAGTGGCTCACCGTCTGCCCGCACGACCGTCTCCGGACTGTTCCGCACCTTGGCCGCGAGCAGCTCGGCACCGAGGCGGCGTGGCACCCGAGGTTCCAGCCACTCGTGCCGGTCGTCGCAGAACATGGTGGATGGGTCCTCGGAGAAGTCGTCGCTGTGCATCACCAACGTGAGGTCGTCGAACTGGCCGCACACCGGGCACTCCACGACCTGCTTGTCCTTTACCAGGACGGGAACCTGCATCTCGCCAGTCATGGCCATCAGAGGTGGCTCCTGTCATTTTTGCGGATGGCTTCCTTTACCGGAACGGCGATCGCCTCAGCGAACCGCTTGGCCTCGGCAGGGGTGGGCATCGTCATCGACTTGACCTCGACCGACACCTGCACCGTGGTGCCACCGCCGAAGCCGCTGCTGGACAGCCCCGTGACGATGCTGCGGAACGCATCGTGCTCCTCGGCGGTGAGGACGGCTTCGGGCTTGCGGGTGTTGTTGATCGCCATGGTGGCGCCGGGCTGGAGGAGGCCGCCGCTGTCGTACTTCGCGGCCGGGGCGAAGCCCCAGTGTGAGGTGAAGAGGCTGTTGTTGTAGCCGCGGGCGCTCTTGCCCATGTGGACGCCGGCGCCACCGGACGATTCGACGTTCATGCCGGCGAGCGTTCCTGCGGTGTGGCCGACGCCCGCGTTGGTGACCCCGATCATGAACGGCGAGTTCAGGTTCCGGACCCAGCCCGCGGGCCCGTTGTTGCCGACGAACGAGCCGGTAGCCCACCGGCGGTGCGGCTTCTCCCCACGAATGACGGACTCGATCGCGCTCATCAGGCCGCTGCAGTCCCAGCTGGGGTTGCCGTTGCCGGCCCACTGATACGGCAGGCCGTTCTGGGTCTTCACCCATGACAGGGCCTTCTGCACGGCCGGCCCGCCTACGGCCTTCTTGTCCTCGTTGCCGAACCAGCCGAGCATGCCGTCGACGGCCTTGTTGGCGGTGTCCTTCATCAACCCGCCGATGCCTGCGTTGCCGCCGGGGATGCGGCTGATGAGTGGCCGTACGAGCGCGGACAGCGCCTTCTGGGCTGCGCTCTTCAGTCCGCCGATGACGAGATCTTTGGCCCATGAGGTGGCGGAGCTGATGGCCCCTCCGATGGCGGAGGTGACGTTGCCGACGATGCCGCCGCCCGCGTAGTGCTGGGTGCCGCCCTGGTAGCGGCGCTTCTCTTCCTGCCTGCTCGGGTTGCCGCCGGTCTTGACTGGGTGGTCCTGGCCGAGCATGGCGTCGATGGCCCGGTGGCCGCCCAGCTTTTTGACCTGGGGAACGGACAGAATCCGCTCTTGGGGCGTAGCCATGATCGGAACGGTGTCGCTGTTGCCGGTGCCGGGGACAACACCGCCTCGGTTGAAGCCGAGCGCGATCGCGGGCAGCGTGATTTTGGAGCTGACCTTGCCCGCGATGGAGTTCCACATCTTGCGGATGCCGTTGTTGTAGACGGTGCCCACGACGAACTTGATCGGTGCGGCGATCTTCGACTTCACGCCGTCCCAGATCGTCCCCAACGCGTTTTTCAGGTTGGTGAACGCGTTCCTCATGCCGGACGCAAACCCACTGATCTTCGAGTTGATCGTGGAGAACACCGATGTCACAGCGTTTTTCGCACCCGTCCACAGCGTCGACCAGGTGTTGGAAATGGACGCCTTCAGACTGCCGAAGCTGTTCTTCACCCACGTCCACGCCCCGGTCAGCGCAGTCTTCAACCCGCCGTAGAAGGTGTCCCACTTCGTTTTGAGATCACCCCACAGTGCACGCCAGAGGGCGACGACCCACGTCTTCAGCTCAGTGAAGATCTGCTTCGTCTTCGTCCACAACGACGTGAACCAACCGGTGATTGCATTCACGAGGTCGGGGATGATGCTGTGGCCGACGAGAATGTCGTACAAATCCTTGAACGGCTGGACGATGTACTTATTGATCCAGTCCCAGGTCGCCGAGAAGGCCGCCTTGATGGCGTCCCAGACGCCGATGACCACGTCTCGGAACGTCTGAGAGTGCTGCCACGCGTAGGCGAGGCCAGCCGCCAGGCCGGCCACAGCGAGGACGACCAGGCCGATCGGGTTGGCGTCCATGACCGTGGTCAAGATGGCCTGCACCGTCGTGACCGCGATCGTGGCCAGCTCCCACAACTTCATCGCCGTGACGATGGCGAGGATCCCGGCCGCGATCGATCCGACCAGCGTCTGATGGTCGCCGAGGAACTCGAAGAACGACTTGAGCGGGCCCGCTGCCTTGTCTGCGATGCCCGCGATCATCGAGACGAACGGGGCCGCGATCGGCACCAGGTTCTCCAGGGCCACGCCCACCACGTCGATGAGGACCGAAGCAATCTTGTGCAGGGACCCGAAGATCGAGCCCAGGGCCTTCTGCATCTCCGGCAGGCCCGTGACACGGCGCAGTTCCTTGAACGCATCGCCGAGCGTCGTGAGCGCGTTGGCGCCCCCCAACTGCGCCGCGTCCATGACGTTCCCGAGCGTCCCGAAGACGTCCCCGACCAACTTGCCGAACTGCTTCGCCAGGTCGATGGCGTGGTTGATGGCCTTCTCCATCGCCCCGGACTTGAACGCGTCGCTGATCTTCTTCGAGATCCGGTCGGAGGCGCCGGCCGCGCCGTCAGACAGCCGCTTGAACGCGGGCGAGGCTGCGACGGATATCTGCGTAAGCCCGGTGATGAACTGGCCGGGGATCCGCGTGAGCGGGCGCATGCCGTCGTTGAGGCCGTCGAACAGCTTCCGCAGCATGCCCGTCTTGCCGAGCTCCGTCACCGCGCCGGCCGCGTTCTTCGCCGTCGTGTTGAGGATCCCGGCCGTACCCACCAGGCCGTCATGCACCGACGGCAGGGTCGCCCGCGCCATCGTCGTGAACGTGTCCCCGAGGCCCTTGAACAGCCGCTCCTGAATGTCCAGCTTCAGGGCCCGCCAGGCGCCGGCCTGCGCGACCACCGCCTTGACGAACTCCCGCGCGGAAGGGGCGAGCTTCGCCATGGCGTCGGCGACCTTGGACGTTGCCGCGGCCCCGGCGGTCTGCGCGTCCGCCACGTTCCGGGCCGCGTCGGCTACCTGCTGCTGGGCATCGGCGATACTCCGGGCGCCGTCGACCGCGGCCTTCGCTGCAGCAGCCCGCGCGTCGGCAACGTCCCGCTCCGCCTTGGCGACCTTCTGCGCGCCGTCCACCGCAGTGCGGGACTGTTCGATCTCGGCGTCCTTCAACGCTTGCGTCTTGTCCGTGACGGTCTGGTTGGCGTCCGCAATCCCCTGCTTGGCCTTCGTGACCGTCGCGCTGCCCTCGACGCCGGCCTTGTTCGCGGCGTCCGCTTGGTCCTGGAGGCGCTTGGTCTCGGTCTGCTGCTCCTCCAGGGCCTGCACGGCCCTGTCGTAGGCCAGTTGGTCCTTCGCCAACTGCTCCGCGGATACCTTCGACCCCGCGGCCTTATCCGTCGCGAGCTGCTTCTCGGCGTCCGACAGGTCCAGCACCTTCTGCCGCTGGTCCAACTGGGCGTCTTCGAGCCGGTTGTTGAGATCCTGGAGTTCCTCGACCGCATCCTTACGGGCCTGAGTCAGGTCCAATTGGGCTTGCTTCGCCGCCCGCTGCGCATCGGCGAGATCCCGCTCCGCGCCCGCGACGGACTCAGCAGCCCGCCGGTTGGAGTCGGCAACGTCCTGGACGGTCGACTTCAGGTTCTGCTGCGCATCCTGAATATCGCGGGCGGCCTTCACCCGCGCGGCCGCCGCGTTGACTTCGGCATCCTTGACTGCCTGCTGGGCCTTTGCTAGCGAGCGCTGCGCGTTCTCCACCTGCCGGGTCGCCGTCGCCGCAGCGTTGGCACTCTTGGTGGCCGGCGCGAATGCGGCTTTGAAGGCGTCGCCGATCCCGCTGGTGCCGAGCTTGATCGCGGCGAACGCGCTTCCCAGCGACAGCACGGCGGGCGCAGCGATGGCGGCGGCGGGGCCGAGTTGGATGAGCGAGGCACCCAGCGACGCGATCGTCGGCAGCGCTGAAAGGGCAGCCGCTGCGAGGCCAACGAAGCGGGAAGACAGCGCGCCGACGCCACCGGCCGAGCCGCCGAGACCTGCCAGGATGCCGAGCGCCGACCGGTCGACGTCAACTCTGACGTTGACGGTGCGGGAGCGCGTCAGCAGGGCGAGGTCGTCGGCCGCCGAGCGGGTGTCGGCATCCGCGGTGATGCGCGCCGTACGGGCCCGGGTGAGGATCGCCAGGTCGTCGGCGGCTGCACGGGTGTCGAGGTCCGCGGTGATCCGGACCGTGCGGTCCCGGGTGAGGGTGACGAGCTGTTCCTCGGCCAGCCGTCGGGCGGTGTCCGAGAGTTCCGGCAGGAGGTTGACGGTGAGGTCGCGGAAACGGGCGCTGGACAGTGCGGTCTGGTCGAGGTTGACCTTCACCTTGAGGGCGCGGTCGCGTACGAAACGGTCGAGCTGGGTCTTGGCGTCGCGGTCGTCGAGGTTGAGGCGGACACCGACCTCGTTGCGCTTCGACTTCAGGCGGTCCATCGCCCGGTCGTAGCCGGATTCGTCGGCTGTGACCTCGACGTATCCCTCGGCGATGCGAAACGAGCCAGCCACTACGCCACCGCCAGTTCGGCGCGCGTGAGCAGCTGGTCGAGGCGGAGGTCGAGGGCATCGGCCAGCCCGGCGGCGACGTCGACGGGTGGTGTGGTGCGGCCTGTCTCGTAGTCCCAGATCGTCCACGGCGTTCGGCCTACGGCGGTGGCGAGTTGGGCGACGGACAGTCCGGCGAGGCGGCGCTGATCGCGCAGCGCAGGCCCGTTGAAGGCGCGGGCGGCCATGGGTGCTCCAGGTGAGCGGCACGTGGGATGGGCGGCCCGACCTGGGCGGACTTGAGCGTCCTGCTCTGTACCTGGTGAGCGGCCTGCTCGTCGTGCCCTGGTGCCCATCGCGGGCGGTGCGGTCCCATCGCGGTCGCCGCGGCCTACTACTGGAGTCTAACCCCAGTGGCCTACGATCCGAAGGCTATAGGTATCAATCACCTTTGAATCGTTCCCCGCGGAGGGTTGCCTCATGGAAGTGCGCCAGCGTCGTACGCCACCCCCGGAGCTTGCCGCCGCACTGCGTGCGGGCCGCCAGCGGGCAGGCCTCACCCTGAAAGCGCTCGGCGAGCAGACGGGCGTCACACCCTCCTACTTGTCGCACCTCGAATCCGGGGAGCGCTGTCCGTCGCGGACGGTGGCGGGCCGGCTGGCCGACGCGCTCGGACTGGAGGGTGACGAGCGGGGCGCAGTGATCGACGGGGCGGTCGACGATGCCGGGCTGGATCACCCGTGGCGCCGCTCGTTCTCACCGAACAGCCCGCTCTGGAAGCCCCGGAATCCGGTGCCCTAGGACAACCTCAAGAGAGAAGGATAATTACTGTTATCCTTCCCTCCATGGATGCTGCGTCAGAACCCGTTCCCGGCGCGGAAGTTGCGCTCCCTGCGACCGAGCTGACGGTCGAACTCCCCGATGCCGCCAAGGTCCGCGGTGAACTCGAAGCGCACTACGACGACGACCTCCCCCGGCTCGTCTCCATGTGGCTCATGTCCAAGCGCTCGGCCCACACGCGTCGCTCGTACGCCCGCGGGTTCCGGCGGTGGGAAGCGTTCTGCCGCTCCGTCGACATCCACCCCATGCAGGCACGCCGGCCGCACGCCGATGCGTGGATGCGCAGCATGGAACAGGCAGGCTCGCCCACGACGACCGTCGCGCACGCCCTGTCGACGGCCAGTTCGTTCTACCGGTACGCGATCAGCGTCGAGGCCACCGACCGCAACCCGCTGCTGCACGTCGACCGCCCGACCGTCGACCCCGACCACTCCGGCACCGAGGGTCTGACCGAGCAGGAGACGGCCCGGCTCATCGCCGCCGCACGGGCCAACTCCCCCAGGGCGTACGCGCTGGTGATCCTGCTCTACACGCTCGGCCTGCGGGTCGACGGCGCCCTCGCCGCCGATGTGTCCTCGCTCGGCTACGACCGCGGGCACCGCACGCTGACGATCGTGAAGAAGGGCGGGGCCACGGCGAAGCTGCCGTTGCCGCCGATCACCGTGGACGCGATCGAGACGTACCTCGACGGCCGTACGGACGGGCCGCTGTTCGTCACCCGGACCGGGGCGCGGCTGCGGGAGCCGGAGGTGTGGAAGCTGCTGCGGCGCCTGGCGAAGCGGGCCGGTCTGCCGCAGGCCGACAGCATCCATCCGCACGTGCTGCGGCACGGGTTCATCACGGACGCGCTCGATCAGGGTGTGCCGCTGCATGTGGTGCAGGACGCTGCCGGGCACAAGGACCCGCGTACAACGCAGCGCTACAACCGGGCCAGGAAGCGGCTGGACGGACACCCGGCGTATGCGGTGGCGGCGGCCATGGCGGAGCGGCTGGAGCACCGCGAGGAGGACCAGGGCGAGGCCGTTGTCAGTGGCGGCAAGTAGCGTCCTCCGTATCACTGTTCGCGTTTGCTGGCTGCACTCGCTGAACGCTTGATGCCCCGCCGGCTGGACAGCGCCAACGGCGGGGCATCGCCGTGCCGGAGCGCGCTACGGTGCCCCGATGGACGCAGGAGACGTAGCAACCTGGGTGGGATCGACGGCGGCGACCGTGGCCGCGATTGCGTCGGTAGCGGTGTGGTGGCAGAGCCGTTCCGGAGTCAGTTGGCATCTTGAGCCGGCCCGCGGGGCAGGCGGTCGGGACAGGGTCGTGAACACTGGCCGCCGTACCGCTCGGAACGTGGTTGTACGCGCTGGCTCCGTCTCGGCACCGCACCCGGGCGATTACGTCGAGCAGGCCGAACACGTTGCCCCGGGCGAGGCGGTCCCCATCCTGGTTGTTCCGGGCGTCGGCCAGGCCGACTTCGCAGTCACAGTCACCTGGCGAAGCCTCCTCGGGGGCGAGAAGCGATGGACTTACCGCACGCACTAAGCACCCGCCCGAAACGCCCGTGCCCGTCCGCCGTTGGAGCAGCCGCGCGGGTCACGGGTCCTGCTTGCCGACCTCCGTGCAGCCCACCCACAGCCGTTTCTGCTGCGCGGGCGTCAGATCCTCCGAGACGTCCACGGGGATCGTCTGCTTCACCGTCTGCCCCGGCTTGAGCTCCACTGTCGTCCCTTCACTACCGCCGCCGGCCTGTTCACCGGTCGCGCTGCCGATCGCCGAGGTCACCTTGTAGGAGAGCACTACCGGCTTGGCGCACGGGTTGCTGAACGAGAACGTGATGTTGAGCGTGCCCGGTCCGCCGTTGCTCGCGCCGAGGAGCTGCACTTCCTCCCCGGAGTTGTCCGCAGGGAGCGTGCACGGGTCGGACGCGGTCTTGAGGATCTTCACGTCGTCGAGGGAGGGGATGCCGGCGTCGGGTTTGTACGGCAGCTTGGCGGCGGGGATGGCGACGACCAGCTTGCCGCTCGGCGTAGGCGCTCCGCCGACGAGGCCTTTCGCCCCGCTACTCGTTGCGGCCGTGGCCGTGGGGCGGCTGGCCGACTGCGGCTTGTCCGCGGCCCCGGTGCTGCATGCGGTGGTGAGTAAGCCGATGGCGGCGATGGCAAGGATGGTGCGGCGCACGGGTTCCCCCTGGGTCGGGTGGTCGGTCGTGCGCATACGGTGCCAGTTGGGCACAAGGGACATGCGGTTGTTTCCGGACCGTGACGACCATGCCCGACCGTCGTCGGGGAGACGGACGTGCGTCTCACACGTCCATCCCTCTGACCAGTGGTTCCTGAGACCCCGGGAAGCTCCCCGCCCCCGGGGAGCTGGACCAGTGTCTTAATGGTCCAGCCCTGTGACCAGTGTTTTTCCCGGATCCCGAAAGAACTCTAGGGGTCGGGACTGACGCGTACCCAGAAACGACCGCGCCCGGTCACCATCGCGGTGACCGGGCACAATTCCTCGTGCGGTGAATTCAGCGGGTCGCGTTGTTCCAGGCGACCCGGGCCGACCGACGTTCCGGCGAGTCCATCGGGTCGCGCGCCTCTTCCGGCTCGGCCTCCTCGCCCTCCTCGTCGGTGTCCTCGTCGTCACCCGGCACCCATTCGCCGCGCGCCAGCCGCTCGCGCTTGAGCGCCTCCTCGCGGAGCATCTGGTCCGCACGCGCACCAGCGATCGCAGGCTCGGCGAGCCGCTCGTGGGTGGGCCGGGTGTCCGGCTCCGTGGACGCCCTACCGGCGGCACGCTCGGCGTCGCGCTCCTGGAGTCGCTGGACGTGCCGGATCGCAGACGACGGCACGGGCTGCATGGGATCGATGATCTCGGTCATGCGTTCCTCACTTCATGGGGGTTGAAGGGGTGGGCGCTTTGCCCACCCCCGGTGGTCACGCTGCGGGCGGCGGTCCGTCCCAGCTGTCCCAGGCTTCGCCGAGGGCCTGGCCGGCCACCTGTCGTTCCCACTCGGTCATCGGTCGGCGGGCCGCGGCGCGCAGCCGTACGCCTTCCTGGACGCGGGCCGCGATCTTCTCCGCACGTTCCTGCTCCGCCTCTGTACGCGCCAGCCGCGCGGCCTCGGCCTTCTCCTCTGGCGTCTGCTCCTTGGCCGCTGCGGCATCGATCTCCGCAGCCTTGGCCTCCGCCGCCTTGGCACGCTCGGCTTGCCGCGTGCGCATGCCGTTCACTGCAAGGTCCACCCAGTCGGACATGTCGTTCTCCTCTGTTCGCTGCAAGGGCCGGGCCGCCGTAACAGCCCGACCAGGGGCCGCTAGTTGATGTCTTGGGGAAGCCCGGCGAGCGTGTCGCGGAGGTAGCCGCGGAGCATGGCGAGCTGCCCCCTGATGGGCGCCTCGGAAGCGGCGTTGGTGTCGAGGCGGACGGGGGCCCGGCCGGACTTCGTGGAGGCGTGCAACGCTGCGGCCTGGCCGGCTTCGGCGAGCCGGTCGAGGGCCTCACGGATGGCGGCGGCGGTGGCTTCCACAGCCTTGTGGAAGGAGCTGGCGGCCGAGTCGTGAATGGCGGTGGTGGACGTGCCGCCGATGTCCCCGTAGGCGGCGAGGGCCGCGTCGACGGCGGTCTGCGCCGTGTCGGCCTCGCCCTGGAGGCGCACCTTGTCGGCGGGGACCGCGGTGTGCAAGGCCTGGTCGGCGCCGGCCTTGTCGGCGGCGGCCTGGGCGAGGGTTTCGAAGGCGTGGCGCACGTCGGCGGGCAGGTGTGCGGGGTTGAGTTCGACCCGCAGCGGCGGGTTGAGGGGGCGGTTGATGCCGATCGTGGTGAGCGTGCTGGTCATTGGTTTCTCCTGGGTGTCAGGCGCCGGATGCGGCGGGGCTGGAGTTGTTGAGGTGGTCACGCGGGACCAGGTCGAGGCCGCGTTCGGCGAGCGCCCGGAGCTTCGCGGCGTGCCGGGCGGCGAGGCCGCGACGGCGGGCTGCGGCGAGTTCGGCTCGGCGCAGCTTCTCCGCCTCCGCCTTCAGGCGGGCCCGCTCTATCCGCTCGCGTACGACGTCGTCGACGTTCACGGCAGCTCCCCCTTCACGGCAGCTAGGCCGACCTCGACAACCTGGTCCAGGAACTGCCGACGACGGCCCGGCGACGCCCCGGCCGGAAGGGTCAGCCGAACCGGGCGAGCCGGCGGCCGGGCTGGGGTGAGCCGGGCTTCGGCCTCGGCAAGCTGCGCCATGATCGCTCTGCCGTCCATCGGCCGCCGGTCGACGACTTCTTTGAGTGCGGCCAGCTCGTCGGCGAACGCGGGTTCCTGGCGCCACCGGACGATCGTGGACGGGTCGACCTTGGCGGCGGTCGCGGCCTGGCTGGCGGTCTTGCTGGACGCGAGGGCGAGGAGGGCGGCGACCCTGCGGCGGGCGGGTGTTGCTGCGGTCATCGGAGTTCTCCTTTCCGGGCGGGTGCGGGGCCGTCGAGGGTGGGCATCCAGGGGCGTCCGCGGGGGCAGCGGGCGGTGCCGCGCTGCGGTGGGTTGGGTCCGAGCGGGCGGCCGAAGTGGTGGGGCAGGTTGAGGTCTCGGATCCACCAAGCGCGACGCCAGGCGGTGGTCGGCGAGAGGCCAGTTGCGGCGGCGGCTTGGCGGAAGGTGGCGCCGGCGGCGACGAGTTCGAGGACGGCGATGCCTTGGCTGGTCTTGATGGCGGCGCTGAGTCGGCGGTGTGGGTAGGGCCCTCCGCGACGGTTGATCATTCTGGTTTCACTTTCTCCGGGCGGGTGTTGTCCATGGGTCGGTGGGGTTCGGGGGCTTGCGTGGGGTTGTGGTTGTCTGGGTGGGTGGCCGCCCCGGTTCCCGCGGGGCGGCCTTCTGCGTGCGGGTCAGGCAGTGGTCGGGTACTCGCGCACCCGCAGGTCCGTTGGCCAGTCCTCGGGCTTCCCGCCCTTCTTGTCCGACGCCCCGTTGGCCTTCGCCCAGACCGTGCCGAGCTGCTTCACGAACGGTGCCGCGCCCGTCGTATGGCACTGGCCGATCACGTCCCGGACCCAGTCGAGTTCCAGCGGGCGGGCGCCGAGGCCGGACTCGCCGCCGACGATCACCCAGTCGATACCGTCGAGGTCGAGGGACGGAAGCGGGCCGAGGAGCGGCTCGGCCGACACGAACCGGATCGCGGCAGGGGCCTGGCGGAGTGCGGCGGCTCGGCGGGTGTAGTCGTCGTTCTCGATGCTCGTGCCGAGCCAGACGTTCGGCAGCGGGCCGTCGAGGCTGAGCGTGCCGTGGACCTGGTCGAGGACGCGGGCGAGGCGCTCCGGCCGCTTGGTGAGGATCTGGTACGTGTGCTGCGGTGTCGCAGCCATGGTCCGCCACACGTCGGTGACGAAGTCGACCGACACCCGGGCGTGGAACAGGTCGGACATCGAGTTGACGAACACCCGCCGCGGGGCATGCCAGGACAGCGGCGTGTCGAGGGTGTCGGTGTGGACGGTGAGGCCGAAGCCCGGCCCGGAGGTACGGGGGTCGCCGTCGTTCTGGTACTTCGCGGAGCCCATGCCCTTCAGCCTCTTGGCCATGGGTTGGGCGTAGCAGTTGTCACAGCCGGGTGAGACGCGGTCGCATCCCGTCGTGGGATTCCACGTCTTCTCGGTCCATTCGATGGTGGTGGTCACGGTGTGCCTTTCGGTTGGCCGGCGGTCGGGTGACGGCCGGAAGTCTGTGGTCAGGGTTCGGGGTGGGGTACCGGTCGCCCTGTACGTAAAGGGGGATGAATGACATACATGGCAAACATGGGGATGACCTGCGGTTTTGAGGTGACATTTATGGGTGACACGGGGTGACACGAATGGCATGAATGGCCGTCCATGCGTGTCACCATGCGTGCCATGTGTGTCACCTGACCCGTACGGCATCAGTGCAGGTCACGGCCATGTCTGCCATGCGTGCCATGTGTGTCGTGGGGGTAGTGGGACGGACGCTCACGACTCGTCTCCGTCCTCGCCGACGGCTTCCGGCAGGCTCCATGTGGAGCGCCGGTCCTTGCCGAATCCGGCCTGATGCATCGACACCCCGAGCTTCCGACGGGCGCGTTGCAGACTGGACTCGCTGATGCCGTCCTTCTTGGCCGCGGTCTTGACGTCGGCAGCGAGGTCGGAGCCTCCCTGATCTGTGAGGTAGGCGCGCAGCCATACGACGGTTTCGTTCGTCTCGCCGCGGTTGGAGTCGGGCATGGACTCATCCCGCATGACCTCGCGGACGCTGGTCGTCGTCTCGCCGCCGAGGACGAACCGGGAGACGTGGGACGGCCCTTCGTCGGTGTCGATCGTGACGGGCTGAATCGCGTACTCGTACGAGGGGAGCCCGAGTCGGCCGAGGTTGTTCTTCTCCAGCGACATCACGAATCGGTCGGGCTCGTCGCGCTCGCCCTCTTCCTTAGCGAAGGCGATCAGGCTGCGGATGAGCTGGCCGAAGGCGCCGGATCCTGCGACCCGCGCGAGCGGGTCAGCCGTACCGGACTTGGTGAAGTGGGCCAGTCCCAGGATCGTGAAGCGGTGCCGGTCGGCCGCCTCGACGAGGGGCTCAAGAGCCTGCCGGACTTCGGCGGCGCGATAGTCGTTGACGCCCTTGTCGATGTACGAGAGGAGCGGGTCCATGACGAGCAGCGCGACACTGTACCGCTCGGCTTCCTTCGCCAGCAGGGACGTGTCGACCGGGAGGGTGAGCCGGGCGTATACCCGTTCCTCGTCCCTTACGGAGACGTGGAACACCATGTCCATGTCTGCTCCGGCGGCGAGCAGGCGGGGCGCGATGGTGAAGGCCCACGAGTCCTCGGCGGCGGCGTAGATGACGGGGCGCGGCTTTCCGTACAGCTCGCCGGGCAGTGTGCCCGTGGTGATGCGCGCGGTCATCCAGACGGCGAACTGCGACTTCCCGAGTCCCGGTCCGCCGGCTGCGATCGCGAGGGAGTGGAGCGGGATCCGGCCGTGGCTGGTAGGTGGTGCGTCGGCGGGAGTGGTGTCCCACAACCAGCGGACCGGCCGGATCTTGATACCCGAGGCAGGCCGCAGCAGCAACGACCGGGGCGCCGCCTCTTCCGTATCCTGCGCTCCGTCGTCCGAGAGCCACGCAGGAGCCCTAGTGTCTACCGTGGTAGACACGGCTTCGGCGGCGGCCTGGCACTGGATGTGCTGGCAGGGAAGCGCCTGGCCGTGCCGATCGCACCTGCCAGGCATGGCGCCCATGAGGTTCGTGGCGAGGTCGAAGGTGTCGGTCACGCGGCCACCCCCGCGCGCGGCCGGTCGACCTGCTGACCGTCGACGAGGTGCCGGTACCAACCAGGCCGACCAGGTATGGCAACCGGAGGCCATCCGGGCGTTGCGTTCACGGGGACCGCAGGCTTTGGGCGAGCGAAGGCATCGAGCTCCGCCATGGTCCTCCGGCTGGCCAGGGAGTCCCGGTTGCGGTAGGCGTCGTGCAGCCAAGCCACGAGTTCGTCCTCGTCTCCGTACCTGCGCCACATCTCCGCGGCGGTGATCATCGAGGCGGCTTTGCGAGGGTCGCCGTTGGCCAGTTCGCGCCACTCACGAGTGCCGTACCGGGGCGCCTCGTCGTGGTCGGCAAGGAGTTCGGTGACCCGGGCGGAAGCCCACAGGCTTACGGGGTCGTCGTCGTACGAGACCTGAGTCACCGCTCGGCCTCCCGTCCCCTCAGGACCGCGTCCGCGGTGAGCTGTACCTCGGCGGAGATCCGGCGGGCGGTGGTCCGTACGAGGTGCGGCGTGGGCTGGTCGTCGAGGATCTGCCGCAGCGCGTCGCGGAATTGGATCCACGGGGCGCGGGCTTCCGCGAGGGTGGTGACCTTGGTTCCCGCAGCGCTGCCGGCGGCGGTGTCCGTCGGCTGGTGGTTCGTCACTAGTGCGTCCTGTCGAACGGCGATACCGAGAGTGCGGGTTGGGGGAAAGGGCTCGGCGTCGCGGTGGATGCGGTGGTGCGGGTTGTCGAGGTCCGGCCGCCGACCCTTCCGCCTTGCTCGGGGACGGAAGGGTGCGCGACGGCCGGACGGGAGGTCACTGGCGTGCCGGGATGATCTGGAGTCCGCGGGTGTCGACGACGACTTCGTCTTCGTCCCGCTCGGTGTTGGCCGCGAGCATGTGCTCGGGCGGCACCTTGCACACCCACAGACGACCCGGATCCCGGCCGCGTACACCGGCCGCGAACTTCAGCGCGACCTTGATGTCTCGGGTCCAGGACCAGTCCGTACGACGCTCCGGAACCGAGCCGCGATACAGACGCATCGGCTCCGTCGGCCGCGGTGCGGGCTTGCCGTCGACCGTGAACCCGGCGACGTTGAACAGCCACCGCCATGTGTCATGGTCGAGTTGCCGGTCCGGGTACTCCGTGGAGGACCAGACGGGGCCGACGAGTGCGGTCACCGTCTCGGCCGTGACCTTGGCCTCGCTGACCGCCTCTTCGAGGAACTCCGGACCGTAGATGCGGCCAGCGCGGCTGATGAGATTCTCCAACTCTGCCGTGGTCAGTTGGTCAGCGGCGAGCAGCTGCTCGTACGCCTCGTCGGCGAGGTTGGACCAGACGGTTGCGGAAGTGCGGAGGGCGATCACCCGAGTCCCTCCCCACAGTCCTCGGCCCGCTGCTGACGGGTCAGTTCGACATACGCGAGCAGCAGTTCGGGTAGGTGCTGGGCCTGCTGCTCTGCGTCGAGGAGCTTCCACGCCCGGATCCCGGTGGTGATGGGGAGTTCGTCCGGGTGACGCTGCTCGGCCTGGAGAACGGCGGCGTACATGTCGCTGCCGTAGAAGCCGTCAACGACCTCGTCGAAGCGGGCCTCGCCCACGGCGGGAAGCGACTGTGCGACGGCGGTGTCGCCGTAGACGCGGCGCCCGTCTGGGGTGTCGGGGACGGTGGTGGCCGCACCCGAGATCCGCAGGAGGTTGCGGGTGATCGCCTTGATCTCGGCCGTGCAGAACTTCGACGGGGCGCGCTCCAACTGGTGGGCGAGGGCGAGCCATGCCTCGTCGGCGGCCGTGCTGCGCAGGTATGCGGCACCGCACGTGGCGTGCCACCAGACATAGAAGATCTTGGTGATCTTCTGCCCCTTCGTGGGGACCTTGCCGCAGCCGGGGCAGGTGCTCGCCCAGCTGGTCGTCTGGAAGACGGTGCCGCTGGTGGAGGTGACCGGGCCGCCGGGGATGGGCCCCTTGGACTCGGAGAGGCTGATGCGGATCGGCTCGCTCATGGTCACGCCCCGGCCTTGGTCAGTCGGGCGAGCATGTCCACGCTGATCTCCTCAGCCAGCTCGGGCGTGTAGAGGTCGGGGAAGACCTTCCGCAGGGCCTCGTCTACGGCGTTGGGGATGGCGGCGAGGCGGTGCTCGGGGCCGTCCGTGGCTACCGCGTACGGGACTCGGCCTGTCGGCTTGAGGCTGATGGCGGGTACGGGCCCGCTGGTACTGCGATGAGCGATCGTCGTACGCTTCATCTGAAGCTCCTCTCGACGGCGGCGCAATGGGTTCTCGGCCCGCGCCGCCGTTGTGCTGTCTCGGATTGGATGGCGGTGCTTCCGGCCCTCAGCGATCGGTGTTGGTAGCACCCGCTGGGGGCCGCTTCTACGCCGCCTTGGTGCTCGGCCTGGAGGAGGCAATCGCCGGGCGGAAGATTGTGCGGAGCGCGGCCTTCTCCTCGTCGGTGAGCGGCGGCCGGGCGGCGACGATGCGGGCGATGAACTCGCTGGTCGACTCCCCCGGCGCCTTGCGGAGGGTGATGTCTCCGCTCACGCCGACTCGTCCATGACGTTGAGGGCCAGCAGGTAGCGGTTGAGCAGGTCCCCGCGGGGTTCCCGGGAGCCCTGCTCCCAGTGCCACACCGCGCCCCGCGTCACTCCGACCGCACTGGCGACTTCCTGGAGAGTCAGTCCCGCCCCCTTGCGGAGGGCTGCCCGCTGCTCCGGGGGCGGCAGCGCATGCCGCGCCCGGATGCGAGAACGAAGCCTTTCGGCTGTCTTCGACATGTCTACAAGACTAGGTCCACTCCCACTGTTTTACAAGCGACAGGGCCCACTCCACTGGTTCAAGGGTGGGAGGGGGCGCACTTCCGAAACACGACGGGTCCGCGTTGACCAGCGGCTACCGGAATGCGACCCTGCCCGGGTGACCCGCACCCACGACGCTCCGTCAGACGCCGAGCCCGGCTCGCCTATCGAGCTGAACCTGGAAATTCCCCAGCCCCACGAACGAGCAGCGGGCGCGGTCGCGCACTTCATGCACGCCTCCCCCGAGGGGTGGCTCGTAAAGGGCACGGTGGCTCAGGGGCCACGAGGGCTCGTCATCTCACGAGTGGAAGTGCTGCCCGAAGCGGAATCCGCCACGGCCACGCAGAGCGTGACATCCCGGATGCTTCGAGCGGTCCCGCTCGGCGAGATCCTGACGCAGACACAGCACTGGACGAAGGCCTTCACCATCGTGTCAGTGCCCGTGATCCAGACAGCGGACGAGATTCTCGCCGCTCACGCGCCGACCAATCCCGGGCCCGGGCGGGCCCCGCTTCCGGACGAACTGCTCCGGCAGGTCGCCGAGGGGTATCTGATGGAGCTCGGCCAAGGGCTTCGGGGCGCCGTGCAACGGCTGGCCGAGCAGCTCGACAGGCCGGAGGGGACCGTCTCCAACTGGGTGGCCAAGGCCCGCAAAGACGGGTGGCTCGGTCCTGCATCCCAAGGGCGAGCGGGCGCAACACCCGGGCCTCGCCTCATGGAATCTCGCCGCACACGCCGCCCCTGACCTGGAGTCAGTCGGTCTGCGGCTGCCCCTTCCAGGTCACTTCGATCGTGCTGTCGTCGAAGCCAGGGCCACGCCGCGCCACCGGGTACACCTTCAACCGCAGTCCCAAGCCGTCCAGGACCCGCCGCTTCTGTGGCACCGTGAGGGCCTCCCACGCATCCCCGGCCTTCGGCCCCACGAGGCCGTCGAACACATCCAGGTCGAACGCCGGACGCAGCCTGCGCGCCTCGTTCTGGGCCTCCGTGATCTGCTTCGCCAGCTTCGCCGTGATGCGCCGTAGCTGCTCACGGGTGATAGCCCCGTCCGCGTAGTCGTCCGCCGCCGCCTCCTGCCGCGACTTCAGCCCTTCAGCCCGGTCGAGCGCCGCCAGGGCCGCCGAGTCGTCGCCACGGAAGATGTCGGCCGCCTCGGGCCGCGACAGCACCCCCACGATGATGCGCCCCACGTACCGGTCGAGGGCTTCCTCATTCCGGCCGACGCAGCCGCTCGCGTCGCAGACGTACGTCGGCTGCTTCCGACCCCGCTTCGCGTTCCCCCTCGGCGCGACCCGGAACACCGCCCCGCACGGCCCGCACGTTGCAACCTCACCCCACGTCAGCAGGTGTTTCCGTGCACCAGGTAGTTCCCGCACGACGGCCCGCTCCGCGAACAGGTTCCGCAGTTGCGCGTACTGCTCGTCCGTGATGAGCACTGGCCACGCCGCCTTGTACTCCACGCCCTGGTGGACGCGGATCCCCACGTTCGCCGGCCGCAGCGCGAGCTTCTTGACGCTGGTCTTATTCCACAGCGACCCGTCCGCGTTCTGCCCGACAGCCCGCCGCTTGAGCTGCATCCCGGCACCGGGCGCCGGCACACCGCGTTCGTTCAGGTCGGCCGTGATGCCGAGGAGGCTGCCCCCAGCCAGCAGGCGGGTGACGATGTCACGGACGATGGCCGCCTGCACCGGGTCTTCGACGTCTTCGAAGCCACAGACCAGGCCGCGGGCGTCGTACTCGTACTGGCGCCGCCACCCGTACGCCACGGCCCCGTTCGCCCGGCCTTCCTGAGCGCGCTCCAGGGCGGCCCGCGCCACGCGCTCACTCTTCACCTCGGATTCGGCGGTGTCGGACTCACCGAGGTTCGCGAGCTGCGAACGGTCGGACGCCTTCGCCATGTTGAACAGGCCGCCCGACTCGAAGGCAACCCAGCACCCCGCGTGACGCAGGTCCTCGATGGCCTGGGCGCGCTCGACACGGCGCCGCCAGACACGCGACGGGTGATAGCCCACGACGATGACACGGACACCGGGGTCGCCAGCGGCCTCGATGGCGCCTGCCATCATCCGGTCGTACTCGGGGCGCTCCTCGCCCGAATGGGCGGAGACGTCGTTCTCGACGTACTCGCCGCCGACCTCCCAGCCGTTCTCTTCGGTGAACGTCCTCAGGTCGCTCATCTGCCGGTTGACACCCCGTCGGCGATCACGCGGGTCTTCGGAGATCCGCGCGTACAGGAAGGCGACCGTACGGCGCGGGAGCGTCTTTGTGTTCACAGGAGAGGACCCTAGGGCTTCCCCGGCGGCGTGGGCAACACCTGGAAGAACCCCGAGGCGTTCGCCAGCCTGATCCACGACGTCGAGACGAAGATCTTCGACGCGCTCCCGGACGAGACGTGGGTCTACCCCGGCCACGGAAACGACACGACGCTCGGCGACGAGCGCCCGCACCTCCCGGAGTGGAGAGCTCGCGGCTGGTGATCTGTTGAACCTCGTCGGGGCCGCCCTGAAATGGGTTGGCCCCGCTTTGGTGTGGGAGCAGCTCGACAGGGCCTGACCGAAGGTCTTCCGCTCTTGCGCCTTCAACACGTCCGGGTGAATCCCCCCGATAGGCGGCAACCACGCGCCTCCCCGACAAGTCACACATCTCGCATCCATTGAGCGAGGACCTCGGGGGGACCCATGAGCAATCAACCGCCCTACCCGCCACAACAGCCCTACGGACAGCCCCCGTTCCAGCCGCAGCCCCCGAAGAAGCGCTCCGTCGGGAAGGTCGTCGGCCTCGGCTGCCTGGGCATCGTCGGCTTGTTCGTCGTTATCGCCATCGCCGCCGCCGTCATCGGAGGCGGCACCAGCAACTCGAAGAGCACGGCGCCCGCAGGCAAGAGCCCCGACAAGGCCGCCGCCGACACCAAGAAGGCCGCCACGAAGGACGCCACCGACGGCAAGGTCGTCTTCAAGGTGTGGGGCACCGCCCCCGCCGGCGCCCTCGGCGGTCTCGACATCGGCTACGGCTCCGACTCGGACACCCGTAAGGGCACGTTCAAGGACGGCAGGTTCGAGGCAACGCTGACCCTCGACAAGGACGCCATGTACTACAACGTGAACGCGCAGCTCCAGGGCTCCGGGGACATCAACTGCTCGGTCACCGTGGACGGGAAGACGAAGCAGGGCCACGCGTCCGGCGGCTACAACATCTGCAACGCGCAGCTGAGCAGCAACTTCACCGGGGGCTGGTCGTAGCCGGTTCTGCGGGCGCGGGGCAAGGGACGCCGCAGGCCATTCCCCGGGCGCCCGAACACGAACGGAACGACTATCCCTGGGGGACCATGACCGACGCCAGCGTGCCGCCGATGCCACCGATGCCACCGATGCCACCACCGAATGATCCGTCGCCACCGGCGAAGAAGCCCCGCACCAATCTCGTCGTCATCGCCTCGGCCGTCGCCGTCATCGCCGCCGTCGTGGCCACCGGCGCCGTGGTCGTGCGGTCCGGCAACGACGACGGCAAACCGGCCGCCGCCACCACGTCGACCGCCCATGACGCGAACGCCGTCTCCACGGAGACGCCGGATCCGGAGCCGACCTACGCCGAGGTCGACGCCGACAGTTTCACGATCGGGCTGAAGACCACCAGCCGGCAGTGCTTCGGGTCGGCGGGCTGCAACGTGACGGTCGAGCCGAACCTGACGTTCCTGGGCGACAGTGAGGGCATCGACCCCGACGCCGTGTACGAGATCACCTACGAGGTCCACGGCGACGAGTCAGGCCCGGTCATCGCGACGGCTGAACTGTCGGGTCGGACGAGCCTGAATTACACGCCGTCCATGATCAGCACTGCCTCGGCAAGCACGGAAGTGTCTGTGGACATCACGGACGTCTCGGTTCAGGGGAGATGAGACGCCACAGGTGCGGAGCACGCTCCCGGCGTGAACCACTTCCCGTGCGCCCCGCACAGCCTCCGCGCACGCGCCCCGTGTGAATCCTTCGCACGCGCCGGTGCCGTACGCGCGCTCCCGGCACACATGGTTGCGCGGTCAACTGGAAGCAGCCCCGCTCAGGATGACGGCTCCTGTGCGGATGGGCCGCCGGTCCATCGATCCCCGCCCTCGACCGGCGGCCCCGGCAAGCGTGTCGCGGGCGGGATCGCACAGGAGCTGTTCACGAGAACGCAACACCCGTTCCCAATATGCGGACATTGAGGGCTGTGACCTCGACAAACAGGATGTTTGGCTGTCACTCTCCCGCCATGCACCTTGCCCCTCGCGTACCGAGTCGCGCGATAGCCGCCGTCACCATAGCCCTCCTCGCCACCGCTGTCGGCTGTGCTCCGCAACCAGAGGACAAAGCCTCCGACCAGGCCTCCACGTCGACCGGAACCACGTGCGCCAAGGGCAAGCTGGCCACCCAGACCTCCGGCAAGCTGACGATCGCGACGGACGAGCCGGCGTACGAGCCGTGGTTCGAGGACGACAAACCGGCCAACGGCAAGGGCTTCGAGTCGGCGGTCGCCTACGCCGTGGCGAAGCAGCTCGGCTACGACAAGAGCGCCGTCGTCTGGCAGAGCGTCCCCTTCAACAAGGCCTTCGCGCCCGGCGTGAAGACCTTCGACTTCGACATCAACCAGGTGTCGATCAGCACCGAGCGCAAGAAGGCCGTCGACTTCTCGTCCGGCTACTACGACGTGCGTCAGGCCGTCATCGCGCTCAAGGGCAGCAAGGCCGCCAAGGCGACGAGCATCGCGGGCCTCAAGAGCCTCAAGCTGGGCGCCCAGGTCGGCACCACGAGCCTGAACTACATCAGTGACGTGGTGAAGCCGACGCAGCAGGAGGCCGCGTTCTCCAAGAACGACCAGGCCGTCTCCGCGCTCAAGAACGGCCAGGTCGACGCGATCGTCGTCGACCTGCCGACCGCCTTCTACATCACCTCGGCCGAGGTCACCAACGCCAAGATCGTCGGCCAGTTCGAGAACCAGGGCGGCACGCCCGAGCAGTTCGGACTCGTCCTCGACAAGGGCAGCGACCTCACGTCGTGCGTGACGTCGGCCGTGGACGCCCTCCGCAAGGACGGCACGCTGGCCGCCCTGGAAAAGCAGTGGCTGTCCGACGCCGTCGACGCCCCGGTCCTCAAGTGACCGTGGTGAAGGACGAGTCGGGCCGGGAGGGCGCGGACGACAAGGGCGACATGCCCGGCGGGGGCGACGCGTACGTCCCCTCCCAGCGCCGCCTGGACCGCGAAGGGTACAAACGCGCGCGTGCCCGTCGCGCGACCGCGATCGCGGCGGTGTCGACCCTGGTCACGGCCGTCGTCCTGTATGTGGTCGTGGTCAGCGCGCCGGGCTGGGAGCGCACCAAGGAGACGTTCTTCGACGGGCACTACGCGCGCGAGGCGTTCCCCAAGGTCCTCGAAGGGCTGTGGCTGAACATCCGGCTGCTGCTGATCTGCGGTGTCCTGGTGCTCGTCCTGGGGATGCTGATCGCCATCGCGCGCACCCTGCGCGGGCCGGTGTTCTTCCCCCTGCGGGTGCTGGCGGCGGCGTACACGGACTTCTTCCGCGGGCTGCCGCTGATCATCAACCTGATGATCGTGGTCTTCGGAGTGCCCGCTCTGCGCCTCCAGGGCGTGACCGTCGACCCCGTATGGCTGGGCGGTGCGGCGCTGACGCTCACGTACTCGGCGTACGTCGCCGAGGTGTTCCGCGCGGGCATCGAGTCCGTGCACCCCTCGCAGCGTGCGGCGGCCCGCTCGCTGGGCCTGAGCAACCGGCAGGCGCTGCGGCACGTGGTGCTCCCCCAGGCCGTACGCCGGCAGGTGCCGCCCTTGTTGAACGACCTGGTGTCCCTCCAGAAGGACACCGGGCTCGTGTCGATCGGCGGCGCGATCGACGCCGTGCGAGCGTCCGACATCATCGCGCAGCGCGCCCTCAACTACACGCCGTACATCGTCGCGGGGCTCGTCTTCGTAGCGCTGACCATCCCGATGACCCGCTTCACGGACTGGGTGACGGCCAGGATGGACCGGCAGCGCGCCCAGGGAGGCACGACATGAGCACCGACGACATCTCCGCCGCCTCTCCCGTGCTGCGCATGGAGTCCGTCCGCAAGACCTTCGGCACGTCCGTCGTCCTGCGGGACGTCGACCTGGAGGTTCCGCAGCACACCGTGACCGCGCTGATCGGCGCGTCCGGCTCCGGCAAGTCGACATTGCTGCGGTGCGCGAACCTCCTGGAGGACATCGACGACGGCGCGATCTGGCTGGACGGCGAGGAGATCACCGACCCGCGCGTCGACCAGGACGCGATACGGCGCCGTATCGGCGTGGTGTTCCAGGCGTACAACCTGTTCCCGCACATGACGGTCCTGGAGAACATCACCCTCGCCCCGCGCCGGGTGCACGGCGCGTCCCGCGCGGAGGCCGAGGCACACGCGCGTGAGCTGCTGGAGCGGCTCGGGCTCGGGGACAAGGCGGGTGCCTACCCGGACCGGCTGAGCGGCGGTCAGCAGCAGCGGGTCGCGATCGTGCGCGCCCTGGCCGTACGGCCCCGGCTGCTGCTCTTCGACGAGATCACCGCCGCGCTCGACCCCGAGCTGGTGGGTGAAGTGCTCGCCGTGGTCCGGGACTTGAAGGACGAGGGCATGACCATGGTGCTGGCCACGCACGAGATGGGCTTCGCCCGGGACGTCGCCGACCAGGTGTGCTTCCTGGACGGAGGCGTGGTCCTGGAGCGCGGCACCGCCCAGCAGATCTTCGGCGACCCGCAGCAGGAGCGCACACAGCGCTTCCTGCGACGGATCGTGGAGGCAGGCCGGCTGTGACAGGGCGTCTGTAACTGGTGGTCTGTAAGGGGCGTGCGCCTGGAGGCCGGTGCTTACTGCCCTACGTCCTACGCGTCGGCCTTCCCCGCGCCCGCCAGCGCGGCGACGCGCTCCACGCCGAACACGTACCCCTGCACACCGCACCCCGCGATGACACCGTCGGCGCGCAGCGAGACGTAGGAGTGGTGCCGGAACGACTCGCGCTGGTGGATGTTGGAGATGTGGACCTCCAACACCGGTAGCCCGTCACAGGTGTTGAGGGCATCCAGGATCGCGATGGACGTGTGCGAGTAGGCCCCCGGGTTGATCACGATGCCGCAGTGGTTGAGCCGCGCCTCGTGGATCCAGTCGACCAGTTCGCCCTCGTGGTTGGACTGCCGGAAGTCCACCGTGCCGCCGTGCCCGGCCGCGGCCTTGGCGCACAGGGCCTCGACGTCGGCGAGCGTGTCGGAACCGTAGATCTCCGGCTGGCGCTGGCCGAGGAGGTTCAGGTTGGGGCCGTTGAGGATCATGATCGGGGCGTTGGCCAGGGTGCGGGGCACGGTTCCTCCGGTCCGTTCGGACATGTCGTTCGAGATGGGCCGCCGATTGACGACCGCTGCTCGGACCCGGTCTATCACGACCCCTCCGCACCTCCGCACGCCCCCGTAACCGTTGTTCACTGTGGGTAGTTGACGCGGCATGCGCGATGCACGCTCCGTAAGTCCACCTTCCATGCTGCGGCTCGCCGCCGCCTCACTCGCCGGAACCGCCATCGAGTTCTACGACTTCTTCGTCTACGGCACGGCGGCGGCCCTGGTCCTCGGGCCCCTGTTCTTCCCGACGTTCTCGCCGGTGGCGGGGACGCTGGCCGCCTTCGGGACGTTCGGTGTGGGGTTCGTGGCGCGACCGCTGGGCTCGATCCTGTTCGGGCACTTCGGGGACCGGCGCGGACGGCGGCCGGTGCTCGTCGCCTCGCTGCTGCTGACCGGTGCCTCGACGGTCGCGGTCGGCTGCGTACCGTCGTACGGCTCGATCGGGGTGGCCGCTCCCGTGCTCCTCCTGGTGCTGCGTTTTCTCCAGGGGCTGGGGCTCGGCGGGGAGTGGGGCGGGGCGGTGCTGCTGACCGCCGAGCACGCGCCCGCCGGACGGCGCGGGCTGTGGTCGAGCTTCCCCCAGGTCGGGCCCGCGGTGGGGTTCCTGCTCGCCAACGGCGTGATGCTGGCGCTGTCGGCGACCCTTACCGACGCGCAGTTCGCGCAGTGGGGCTGGCGGGTGCCGTTCTGGGTGGCCGGGGCACTGGCACTGGGCGGGCTGTGGCTGCGTTCGTCGCTCGTCGAGAGCCCCCGGTTCCTCGAAATCGACGACCACGCGCGCGTGCCGCTCGCCGAAGTCGTGCGCGATCACTGGCGGTTGGTCCTGCTGACCGCCGGGGCGCTGTCGGTCGGGTACGCCATCTTCTACGCGGTGACGACCTGGTCCCTCGCCTACGGCACGGAGCGGCTCGGGGTCGGCCGTACCGAGATGCTGGCCTGCATCATGGCCGCCGTGGTGGTGAAGGGCTCGCTGACCCCGCTGGTGGCGCTGCTGAGCGACCGCTACGGGCGCCGGCCGCTGTGCCTGCTCGGGTGCACGGCCGCCGCGCTCTGGATGTTCCCGATGGTCGCACTGCTCGCCACGGGTGCGCCGCTGCTGATGTTCCTCGGATTCCTGGGGGCGCTGCTGGCGTTCGTGACGATGTTCGCCGTGCTCGGCGCGTATCTGCCGGAGCTGTACGAGCCGCGGGTGCGCTGCACGGGCGCCGCCGTGGGCTACAACCTCGGCGGGGTTCTCGGCGGCGCGCTCACCCCTATCGTGGCGACGGCGCTCGCCGAGCACAGCGGGCGGGTTCCCTGGGGTGTGGGCGCCTATCTGACAGGGATCGCGCTGTTCAGCCTGGCGTGCTTCGCGCTGCTGCCGGAGACGCGGCCGGTGGCGGTGGCAGTCCCCGAGGCCGCCGTCGGGTGACACGCTACGGATTGATCGCCAGCTCCAAGTACGCCGCGAACAGCACCAGATGGACGCCGCCCTGGAGCGGTGTCGCCCGTCCCGGCACCACTGTCAGGGAGCTGACCACCACGGTCAGGGCGAGCAGCACCATGTGCGTGGAGCCGAGGCCCAGGACGAGCGGTCCGGAGAGCCAGATGGATGCCAGGGCGACGGCGGGGATGGTGAGGCCGATGCTGGCCATGGCCGAGCCGAGCGCGAGGTTGAGGCTGGTCTGTACGCGGTCGCGGCGGGCGGAGCGCAGGGCGGCGATGGTCTCGGGGAGCAGCACGAGCAGCGCGATGATCACGCCGACGACGGCGTGGTGCAGCCCGGCGGCCTCGACGCCGGACTCGATGGTCGGCGACACGCCCTTGGCCAGTCCGACGACGCCGATCAGGGCGAGGCCCAGCAGGCCCAGGCTGATCGCGGCGGTGCGGGCGGTCGGCGCGTCCGCGTGGCGGTCCTTGGTGATCGCCTCGCCCTGCCGGGAGACCGGCAGGAAGTAGTCGCGGTGCCGCACGGTCTGCGTGGCCACGAAGAGGCCGTACAGGGCGAGTGAGGACAGTGCGGCGAAGGTGAGCTGGGCGCCGGAGAACTCCGGGCCCGGCTTGCTGGTGGTGAAGGTCGGCAGGACCAGGCTGAGCGTGGCCAGCGTCGCCACGGTGGCGAGGGCGGCGCCGGTGCCCTCGGGGTTGAAGACCGCCGTGCCGTGCCTCAGCGAGGCGACGATGAGGACCAGGCCGACGATGCCGTTGCAGGTGATCATGACGGCCGCGAAGACGGTGTCTCTGGCGAGGGTCGAGCTCTTGTCGCCGCCGTCGGCCATCAGGGTGACGATCAGGGCGACCTCGATGATCGTGACGGCGACGGCGAGGACCAGGGAGCCGAAGGGTTCGCCGACGCGGTGGGCGATGACCTCGGCGTGATGCACCGCGGCCAGGACGGCCCCGGCGAGGACCAGGGTCACCAGGGCGACGACCACGCCGGGCAGGTCCTTGCGCCCCCAGGTGAAGATCAGCAGGACGGCTGCGAGCACCGGTACGAAGGTCGTCCACCGGGTGGTGAGCGACCTGAGCCGAGTGATCATGAAGAGATCCTCGCAGAGGCGTACGGGCCCCGCACTCCGGCGTCGCGGAGCCCGTCGCGCGCTACTTGAACTCGGTCATGTCCAGTACGTCGCAGTCGGTGAAGGACGGCGGCCTGGTACACAACGCGGCCATCTGCTCGGCCATTTTGCCGGTCTCGGGATCCTGGCTGTTGCGCATGGCGTCCTCGTACGAGTCGAACTCGATCACGACGAGGACATGGCCGGGATTGCTCCGGTCCCGCAGCACGAGGCGGTGCGTCGGTCCGCCGGCACGGCCTGCGAAGCGCTTGTCCGCCTCCTCGGCCACCGCCCGCATCTCGTCGAAGCGGTCGGTCTCGAAGTCGACGATCTGCACGAATTTCATCGATGCGTCCATGGATGCCTCCACCCGGCCGTGACACCCCCGGGGCGGGGGCGCTCGGTATCCAACGAAGCACCGGGAGCGGTGGGCGGCAATTCATCGTGCGGTGCTCCCGGTGATCGTTGTTCCTACGTCCGGTGTGGTCAGGCGTCGATGCTGTCCTTCGGAGCGCCTTCGGTCCCTGTCTGCGCCGCCTCGGCCGCCGCCTGCTTCTTGTTGGCCATCAGGCTGGTGATCGTGGTGACGATCAGGACCCCGCAGATCACGCCGAGGGAGACCGGGATGGAGATCTCCGGGACATGGACGCCGGACTCGTGCAGTGCGTGCAGTACCAGCTTGACGCCGATGAAGCCGAGGATGACCGACAGGCCGTAGCTGAGGTGGACCAGCTTCCTGAGCAGGCCGCCGATGAGGAAGTACAGCTGCCTCAGGCCCATCAGGGCGAACGCGTTGGCCGTGAACACAATGTACGGGTCCTGCGTCAGGCCGAAGATCGCGGGGATGGAGTCGAGGGCGAACAGCACGTCCGTCGTACCGATGGCGAGCATCACGACCAGCATCGGGGTCATGACCCGCTTGCCGTTCTCCTGGATCCACAGCTTGGTGCCGTGGTACCGGTCGGCCACGCCGAAGCGGCGCTCGGCGGCCTTGAGCAGCTTGTTCTCCTCGAACTCCTCGTCCTCCTCGTCGGCCCGGGCCTCCTGGATGAGCTTCCAGGCGGTCCAGATGAGGAAGGCGCCGAAGATGTAGAAGACCCACGCGAAGTTGGCGAGGACGGCCGCGCCCGCGGCGATGAAGATGGCCCGCAGGACCAGGGCTATGAGGACGCCGACGAGCAGCACCCGCTGTTGGTACTGCGAGGGCACGGCGAACTTCGCCATGATCAGGACGAAGACGAAGAGGTTGTCGACGCTCAGGGACTTCTCGGTGATGAAGCCGGCGAAGAACTCACCGCCGGCCTGGCCGCCGCCGAAGACGAGCAGGCCGAGTCCGAAGAGTCCGGCGAGGGC
Organism: Streptomyces sp. W16; assembly: GCF_033194735.1. NCBI lineage: Bacteria > Bacillati > Actinomycetota > Actinomycetes > Kitasatosporales > Streptomycetaceae > Streptomyces > Streptomyces sp. W16. The sequence goes on along the minus strand of NZ_JAWOAI010000004.1, from coordinate 1,643 downwards.
GATCCAGACGATCGTCCAGATTCCGGCTTCCTTGATCGACACGTCATGCGGCTTGCGGCCGATGAAGAAGTCGACCGCGATGAGGGCGGCCAGCCCCACGATGGTCAGGACCCACAGGGTCACGGAAACATCCACTACTGCTCCTCCGGCGGTATTAACGGCAAATGGTCAGCGTCGTCGCTACCGGAGGTCTCTTCCACCTTGGACGGGTGCCCAGGGCCGACGCCCCGGGATCTGGCCTGATCCGTATTGACGGGTACGCCGCAGCAGATAGGGAGTACTCCCCTCCGTACGGAAGAGCTTACCCCAATCACCAAGGAAAGGTAAAGAGATGGGCAAAAGAAAGGCAAACCAGCAGGTGGAGGCGCTTTACCTGTACTTGGTGCGTGCCGTCGCGACCTCGGTCAGCACCCGCTGGAGCACCTGGCTGCCGGGCGGCACGAGCGAGGGCTCGTACGTCCAGGCATGACCTACCCACGGGTCGGCGAGATGGTCGTCGGGCAGCGGGGTGAGTCGCATCAGCGAACGCCAGAGCGGGTCGAGCAACGGGCCGTAGCCCGCCGCGTCCTCGCGGTCCGCGACCATCATCAGATGGACGCCGACGGCCGGTCCCTCGTCCGCGAGATAGCGCAGTTGGGTCACGGCACGGTCGTCGAAGCCGTGCGGGAAGTCGTTGACGATCAGCAGCTGTTCGGCCGTGTCGAGGCCGGGCGGCAGCGAGTCGGCGGCTCCGCCACGCACCGCCATCTGCACCAGATCCACCCGCTGGGTCAGCCGGGCCAGTACGTCCGCGACCCCGGCGGCCCCCACGGCGGGCGGCGCCGCGAGTACGCCGGTGTGCACCAGGGGAACCAGCGCCTGCGCCGCCGAACCGGCCGGGTCGATGACGTGCACGGCGAACTCGCCCGCCGGATAGACGGCCAGCAGCCGGGCCGCGTGCGCCACGGCTGTGTCGAGCGCGAGGCGCCGCAGCTCGTGGGAGTCGGCGAACGAGCCGTCGAGGGACTCCCCGCCACCGCTGTCGATCCACAGACCGCGCTCCAGCGGCAGCCTGACCAGCATCGGGATGCGCAGGTCGGGGCTTTCCGGGAGATGGAGGTCGCCCAGGCGCAGGGCCATGGGGATCTCCATCGGGACGCGGTAGCCGTGCCAGACGGGGTTGTCCCAGCCGGCGAACGCCGGCGGAAGCGCGGGTTCGACCACCTCGGACTCGGCGTCCAGCTGGGCGAGGTCCCGGTCGAGGGCCGCCCGCGCCTGGTCGACGAGTTGGGCATGCTTGGCCTGGGCCGCCTCACGGGCAGCGTCCCCCTGGCCGCCGATCCGGCTGCGCGGGTCGGACAGCGCCTGGTCGAGCTCCTTGTCCATGCGCGAGTCGGCGAAGTCGACCGCGCTGCGGTACGCGGCCATGGTGCGGGCCAGGTCCTCGAACATGCCCCACACCTGGTTGTAGAGCCGCTCCTCCAACGACCACCCGGTCGCGTCACCGGCGACGGGCTGTGCGGCCTGTCCGGGCGGAGCCGGGGGCGCGGTCGGCGCAGGCGACGGGGGCGCCCCGGTCTGCCGACGCGGGTGGCTGTAATCGATCGGCCCACCGGTGGCAGGCCCAGCGGCCTGAGCGGCGGGATAGATCGGAAGAGCGTCGT
>NZ_JAWOAI010000003.1:0-55846 GCF_033194735.1 Streptomyces sp. W16 | reverse complement strand
GGCCGATGTCGGACAGCGACAGCGCCGCGTGCTCGTGGTCGAAGGCGGCGAGCACGGCGAGCAGCCGGTCGGGAGCGGAACGCGCGGTGCGCGCGGACCGCGTCGCGGGCGTGGACCGGGCGGTCGTTTCGGACTGAACGGTCGTCCCGGACCGGGTGGTGGTCATCGCCGTGCCTCCTTGTCCGGCGTCAGGCGAGTCCGTCCTCGGCGACCTGTTGCAGCAACGTGTGCAGGGTCTCCCGCTGGGTCGCGTCCAGCGGGCCGAGCAGTTCGTTCGTCACCCGCAGGCCGGCCTCGTCCGTGTCGCGAAGGAAGCCGCGGCCGTCCTCCGTCAGGACCACGATGCGGCTTCGCCGGTCGTCGGGGGAAGGGCGCCGCTCGGCGAATCCCAGCTTCTCCAGGTCGTCGACCAGGCCGACGATCGCGCTCGGGTCGTAGCCGAGACGCGTGCTCAGTTCGCGCTGGAGGGCGCCCTCGGACGTGGCCAGGAAACGGAGCAGCGCGTAGTGGCGCAGGCGCAGGCCCGACTCCTGGAGGAACGTGTTGAAGAGCTGGCCGGAGCGCAGGCCCAGCCGGTACAGGAGGTAACCGGTGTCCGCGTGCAGCCCGCGCATCCACGGCTCGTGCGCGTCGATCGGGGGATTCGCGGCGTGCTGCTGGCGGGCGATGGCGGGCTCCCTGGGTCGAGGCCCCGGGCGGGGCGTGCGGTGGTTCGGGGCCAGTGTGACGCACATGGTCCATCGGCAACAACTATTGACGTCAACAATTATTGCTCTTAGCTTCGATCTCGAAGCCGCACCGGTGCCGCTCGCAGTCGTCGCAGTCCTCGCGCTCTTCGCAGTGACGGTCCCGGTGTGTCGTACCGCAGCCTCGTCTTGTGAAGGGACCGCTCGTGTCCAGCATCGATCTGACCGGCAAGGTCGCCGTCGTCACCGGCAGCGGCCGGGGCCTCGGCCTCGCCTACGCCCACGCCCTGGCCGCCCACGGCGCGTCCGTGGTCGTCAACGACATCGACGAGGCGGTGGCCGACCAGGCCGTGAAGTCGATCACCGAGGCGGGCGGCACCGCCGTCGCCGAGGTCGTCCCGGTCGGCACGACGGAGGCCGCCGAGCGGCTGGTCGGCCGTGCCGTCGAGGAGTTCGGGCGGCTCGACGTCCTGGTCACCAACGCGGGCATCCTGCGCGACAAGGTGCTGTGGAAGATGACCGACGAGGACTTCGACGCGGTGATCACCACCCACCTCAAGGGCACCTTCACCTGCGCCCGCGCCGCCGCCGTACGGATGCGCGAACAGGGCGAGGGCGGCAGCCTGATCCTGGTCGGCTCGCCGGCCGGCCAGCGCGGCAACTTCGGCCAGACGAACTACTCGGCCGCCAAGGCCGGCATCGCCGCCTTCACCCGCACCTGGTCGATGGAACTGGGCCGGGCCGGCATCACCGTCAACGCGATCGTGCCGGTCGCCGCGACCGCGATGACCGAGACGATCCCCGCGTTCGCCCCCTACGTCGAGGCCATGAAGAACGGCGAGGCGCTGCCCGACTTCCTCCGCAAGGGCGAGGGCTTCGGCACCCCCGAGGACTGCGCCGCCCTCGTCCCCTTCCTCGCCTCCGGGGCCGCGCGCTCCATCACCGGCCAGGCCATCGGCATCGGCGGTGACAAGGTGGCACTCTGGTCCCACCCGCAGGAGATCAGCACGGCCTACGCCGACGGCGGCTGGACCCCCGAAACCCTGGCCGTCGCCTTCGCCACCTCGGTGGGCGCCGAACTCCAGTCGGTGGGCATTCCCGCACCGAAGCTGCCGGAGGCGTGATGGCACCCCCCATGGACATCGACGGACTCGTCGCGATCGACGTCCACACCCACGCGGAGGTGTCCTCCAAGGGCCACTCCTCCCTGGACGACGACCTGCACGACGCCTCCTCCGCCTACTTCAAGGTCGAGGGCAAGCGGAAGCCGACCCTGGAGGAGACCGCCGCGTACTACCGCGAGCGGAGCATGGCCGCCGTGATCTTCACGGTCGACGCCGAGTCCGCGACCGGCACCGAGCCCGTCCCGAACGAGGAGGTCGCCGAGGCCGCCGCCGCCAACGCGGACGTGCTCATCCCCTTCGCGTCCATCGACCCGTTCCGGGGCCGGGCGGGCGTGAAGCAGGCGCGTCGGCTGGTCGAGGAGTACGGGGTGAAGGGCTTCAAGTTCCACCCCAACATCCAGGGCTTCTTCCCGAACGACCGGGCCGTGGCCTACGCCCTGTACGAGGTCATCGAGGAGACGGGCGCCATCGCCCTCTTCCACACCGGCCAGACGGGCATCGGCGCGGGGGTACCGGGAGGCGGCGGCATCCGCCTCAAGTACTCCAACCCCCTCCATGTGGACGACGTCGCCGCCGACTTCCCCCAACTCAAGATCATCCTGGCGCACCCGTCCTTCCCCTGGCAGGACGAGGCCCTCGCCGTCGCCACCCACAAGCCGGGCGTGCACATCGACCTGTCCGGCTGGTCGCCGAAGTACTTCCCGCCGCAGCTGGTGCAGTACGCCAACACCCTGCTCAAGGACAAGGTCCTCTTCGGCTCCGACTACCCCGTCCTCACCCCGGACCGCTGGCTCGCCGACTTCGAGAAGCTGCCGATCAAGGACGAGGTCAGGCCGAAGATCCTCAAGGAGAACGCCGCCCGCCTCCTCGGACTGACGTAAGGGGCACCGGATGCGCAACGAGGGACTGGGGTCGTGGCCCGCACGCCGGGCCCGCAAGACCCCGCACCGCACGGCTTTGGTACACGGTGGGTCGTCGACCGACTACGGCACATTGCATACACGAACCACACGCCTGGCCCACGCGCTCCGGACAAGCGGCGTCCGCCGCGGCGACCGCATCGCCTATCTCGGCCCCAACCACCCCTCCTACCTGGAGACCCTGTTCGCGGCGGGCACGCTCGGCGCGGTCTTCGTCCCCCTCAACGCCCGCCTCACCGCCCCGGAGATCGCCTACCAACTCGCCGACTCCGGAGCCAGGATCCTGGTCCACGGCCCGACGCACGCCGGTCTCGTCGCCGGACTGCCGGGCAGCACCGACGTCCGCACCTACGTCGAAGTCGGCACCGAATACGAGGAGTTGCTCGCCGGGGTCGCGTCCGCAGCCGAACCCGTCGACGAACGCGTCACCGCCGACGACACCTGCATCATCATGTACACCTCGGGCACGACCGGCCGCCCCAAGGGCGCCATGCTCACCCACGGCAACCTGACCTGGAACGCCCTCAACGTCCTCGTCGACACCGACCTGATCGCCGACGAACGTGCCCTGGTCTCCGCCCCGTTGTTCCACACGGCCGGCCTCAACATGCTCACCCTGCCGGTGCTGCTCAAGGGCGGTACCTGTGTCCTGGTCGAGGCCTTCGACCCGGACGCCACCTTCGACCTGGTCGAACAGCACCGGATCACCTTCATGTTCGGGGTGCCGACGATGTTCGACCAGATCGCCCGGCATCCCCGCTGGGCCGACGCCGACCTGTCCTCGCTGCGCATCCTCACCTGCGGCGGCTCCCCGGTCCCGTCACCGCTGATCTCCACTTACCAAGAGCGGGGCCTGACCTTCCTCCAGGGCTACGGCATGACGGAGGCCTCGCCCGGAACCCTGTTCCTGGACGCCGAACACGCGGTGAGCAAGGCGGGTTCGGCGGGCGTGCCGCACTTCTTCAGCGACGTACGGGTCGTACGGCCGGACCTCACCCCCGCCGACGTCGGCGAGACCGGCGAGGTCGTGGTGCGCGGACCGCATGTCATGCCCGGCTACTGGGGGCTGCCCGAGGAGACGGCCGCGGTCTTCGCCGACGGCTGGTTCCGCAGCGGGGACGCGGCCCGGACCGACGACGACGGGTACGTGTACATCGTCGACCGTATGAAGGACATGATCATCTCCGGTGGGGAGAACATCTACCCCGCCGAGATCGAGGACCTGCTCCTGGCCCACCCCGACGTCGTCGAGTGCGCGGTCATCGGCGTCGCGGACGACAAGTGGGGCGAGGTGCCACGGGCGGTCGTCGTACCGCGGGAAGGTGCCTCGCTGGACCCCGACGAGGTACTGGCCTCGCTGGCCGGCCGCCTGGCCAAGTACAAGATCCCCAAGTCGGTGGTGGTCGCGGACGAACTCCCGCGCACCGCCTCGGGGAAGCTCCTCAAGTCCCGGGTGCGCAAGCGCTTCGGCACCAACTCTTAAGTAGGGAAGGCGATATGGGCATCACCGTCAACGGCCTCGACGAACTCAAGAAGCTCGCGGGCAGCGACCTCGGCACCAGTGAGTGGATCGAGGTCACCCAGGAACGCATCGACACCTTCGCCGACGCGACGGGAGACCACCAGTGGATCCACGTCGACCCGGAGAAGGCCGCGGCGGGCCCCTTCGGCGCGCCCATTGCGCACGGCTATCTGACCCTCTCCCTCTTCATCCCGCTCTTCACCGAACTGCTGGACGTCGAGGGCGTGTCCACGAAGGTCAACTACGGCCTGAACAAGGTGCGTTTCCCCGCACCGGTCAAGGTGGGTTCGCGGATCCGGCTCGTCGCGAAGCTCGCCTCGGTGGAGGACGTGCCGGGCGGGGTGCAGATCGCCGTCGACGGAACGATCGAGATCGACGGCGGGCCGAAGCCCGCCGCCGTCCTGCAGAGTCTCTCGCGGTTCTACGCCTGACCGGCGGCTGCTGTCGACTGCTGTTTGTCTACTGCTGCCTGTACGAGTAGACGCTGGTCGACACCACGCACACGCCCGGCTGCACGACCTCGGCACGCAACGTGCCGCTGTTCACGTCGTAGTCGATGCCCTCGGCCTCGAACGTGCCCGTGCAGATGCTGCGTTGGGGCAGCGCGAACAGGCTCGTCACCGTGCCGGTGATCGGCTGGCCGTCCAGCTTGTGCGGCAGGTCGACCTGGAGGAGCGGGCGGATCTCGGGGAACTTGGTCCCCGAGGCGTCGTCCGAGACGCACACCAGGCGGGTGTCCGTCACGAAGTCGCAGCCCTGGATGTCGTTCACCGTCTTGTCCAGGGTGATCTGCCCGGCCTGCGGCAGCGTTCCGCCCGTCGCCGGAGTGGACGGGTTGAGCAGGGGAGTGGGGAAGACCTGGAGTCTGGACTGGTCGCCCCACTCGCCCGACACCATCCACTGCGTGTCGGGCGAGATGGCGTCGAACGAGTTGTTGATCTTCTCGCCCGAGTCGAGCGGGTGGACGTACGTGTAGCGCGTCCCGGACGGCGTGGTGACCGCGAACATCTTGGACGTGCCCGTGTCGGCGGCCTGGTAGGCGTCGAAGACGTAGCCGTTCGCGATGTCCGGGTCACCGATGTGGTTCCAGCCCTGGATGCGCAGATCCACCGGGATGGATGCCAGTCCGCGGTACAGCAGCGAGCCGTCCGCCTGGCTGGCGACACCCTCACCGCCGCCGAGACTGCCGGTGTACGCCGTGCCGGTCTCCACCCAGGTGGTGGCGGCCGAGGCGGTGCTCACGCCGAGCGTGAAAGCACTCAATAAGCAAGCGAGGAGGGTGAGTTGACGCTTCATCAGTTACCTGCCAGGTCGACGAAGATGGGGTTGGAATAGAACCATGTGTCGGCCCACGGGTCACCGTTTCCGGGCTCGTGGGGGATCGGGCCGTGCGGGTCGGTCGCGGCACCGAGGTAGCCCGCCCCGTGCCGCTTGCCGTCGCTGCCGCGCAGCCGCAGGTAGAAGGACTCGTCCCCGGCGGTCACCGGGATGCGCAGGGTGTACGTCCCCTTGCGGCCGCTCACGTCCGCCGTACGCACGACCTTCGTGTCCGGCGCCCGCCACGCGTCCCGGTCGGACACCGCACCGCGTACCGCGCCCCGGATCACGTCCACGTGCGCCAACTCCGGCAGGATTCCCTGGGCGTTGGGGCGCGAGGCGGTCGTCACCGTGACGCTCAGCGTGAGTCTGTCGCCCTTGCGGACCCGCAGTCGGCCGCCCAGCGTGACGCCCCGGCCGGGGTCGCAGTCCCGCTTCAGGCGGACATCGAGCCCGTCCAGCAGATGCCCGTGGTCGACCCAGACCCGGCCCGCGCGCATCCCCGCCATCACCGCGCCGTAGCCGTAACGGGTCACACCGACATGCGTGCGGCTGAACTCGCCGGGCCAGAAGTCGCTGCCGGGCTGCGGGGCGCCGGTCTGCACCGGGTCGGGCAGCTTGCCGGTGTTGTCGAAGTTCTGCCCGTCGGGCCAGGCACCGTTGGCCCAAGTGTCGTAGACCGTACGGTGGTTGTCGGAGTTCGTGGTGATCGAGAACAGCCGGCCCTCGGCCAGCATCGAGTCCCACAGCCCGCCGACGGTCGCCGTCGCCCAGTCGAAACCGCCGTACGTCAGATACGCGTCCGCCGGATAACCCGACCAGGACTGCGCCGACGGCTTGTTCTCGTACTCGCCGCGGATCGACGTCGCACCACGCCAGCCGGGCAGGGCCGCGCCCTGGGCGCCGGGCGCACCCTCCATGCCGATCATGATCTCGGGGGCCGCGTCCCGCCAGGCCCGTATCTCGTGCGGGGAGTCGATGCCGAGGCGCAGCGGGTGGTTGGCGAGGACCAGGACGTCGTCGACGTAGCCCGAACGGCGCTGCTCCGCCAGCCACTTGATGGCCTTCACGGCGTGAGCCTCGTTGCGCGCGGTGTCCGTCGCTCCGGCCGAGCCTTCCGTGTAGCCCAACAGCTTGCCGTCGTAGGCGAGTTCGAACTGCGTGAGCAGATCCACCTCGTGGCGGCCGGGTGCGGCGAACACCGTGCAGTGCTCGGCGGCCGGGATGTACCACTCCAGGCCCTGGAAGATCAGCTGGCGCGGGTTCTCGGCGCGTGCCTTGAGGATCTCGGCGTGCTCCAACTTCGCGCCGTAGTTGGCGTGTCCGAAGTTGGAGTGCTCGTTGAACACCATCCAGTCGAGGCCGTACTTCGCGGCGGCCGTCGCCTGCTGGGAGAACGTGTACTTCGCGTCGTGGCTGTACACGGAGTGCACATGGTGGTCGCCGACAAGGTAGGCGAGGCGCGGGTCGTTGCCGCCGTAGCCCCGCCCGGCCGCCACCGCGGGCGTGGCGAGCGGGCCTGCGCCGAGGGTGAACGCGGCGCCGAACAGGCCCGCGCGGCGCAGGAGTTGACGTCGGGAGACGCCTTGGGCGTCGAGGGCGGTGGGGGAGACGGACGGGTCGGCCCAGGTGGGCAGTTGCTGCTCGGCCATGATCTTTGTGAGTCCTCTGGAGGGCTGTCAGTGGGTCATGAAGGAGGTCACGGGCAGCGCCCGGGAGACGATCCGGACGTCGCCGAGGCGGCCGTGCAGGATCTGGTCGATCTTGTCCGCGTACTCGTATCCGCCGAGCAGCCAGGGCCGGCCGGAGGACGCGATGCCGATCGCGGGGGCGTGCGGGTTGCGGGCCACCGGGCAGCCCTGGACGTACATCGTGGTGTGCCGTCCGTCGTTGACGACGGCGAGGTGCCACCAGATCTCGGGGTCGGTCTCGTCACCCCAGTTGGTGGCCAACTGCTGCTGGTTCAGGGGGTGTACGGCCCACTGCGGGCCCGGCCCGTCGGACAGGGAGAGGGTGGCGAGGGGCTCGTCGGGGTCGTCCGTCACCGTGCCGACGGAGCCGTTGCGGCCGGTACGGCTGACCAGACCGGCCCAGGCATTGTGCGAGGCGTTCCAGTCGGCGGGCAGCCAGTAGAACGCCTCGATGGTGTAACCGTCCCTGAACGTCGCCGAGTTGAGCGGCGCGCCGTCGACGGTCCGCAGGTAGGCGCCCTTCAGCGGGGACTTGTAGCCCGTGAACTCCAGGCTGCCGTGGCCGGGTTGGTCGGGGTGGTGGTCCGCCGACCAGCCGAGGGTGCCGCCGTTCACGGAGACCACGGCGAGGTCGTTGCCGCGGCCGGACAGGTCACGGACGGTGCCGGAGACCGGGGACTCGAAACGCCAGTAGGCCGCCGTGCCCGGGATCAGCATCCTCGACGCGGGGCGCGCCGCGCGGACCGGCACCGGGTCGAAGCCCGCGAAGCGGTCCGCGAAGTCGATGCCGACGGAGAACCGGTCGGCGTCGCCGCTGAGTTCGATCTCCTGCCGCTCCAGCTCGTTGAGGCCCTTCGCCGCCCGGCCCAGGATCCACGGCGACACCGTCTCCACGTCGATGACGTCGCGGTCCAGGTCGAAGTGGTAGAGGCGGATCATCGCCGCGCCGCCGAAGTAACGGTTCTGATAGTTCGTCAGGTGCAGGTGGACGTCATTCCCCGCCGCGTTCTTGCGCGTTGCCCGGCGAGCCGGCCAGTAGTGGCCGTTCAGGGTCAGGAAGATCTGGTCGTGGTCCGCGATCAGCTGGTCCCACAGCTGCTGCCCGTAGTCCGACAACGTGTCGTCGTCCACGACCAGTTCGTGCGTGGTGAGAATGACCGGCGTCTTCGGGTGCCGCGCGATGACGTCCTTCGCCCACGCGTAGCCCTTCGCCGACAGCCGCCAGTCCAGCGCCAGCACGAGCCACTCCCGCCCGGCCGCCTTGAACACGTGGTACGTGTTGTAGCCGTCCGAAGAGGCGCCGCCGAACGTGGACTTGTTCTTGAACCGCTGCGGGCCGAACGCGTCCAGGTAGGGCGACGAGCCGCGCTGGTCGTCGGTCGACGACTTGATGTCGTGGTTGCCGGCCAGCACGCTGTAGCCGACGCCCCGCCGGTCCAGCAGCTTGAACGCCTCCCCGATGGCGGTGAATTCGGGCACGGCTCCGTTCTGCGTCAGGTCGCCCAGATGGGACAGGAAGACGATGTTGTCGTCCTTGCCGTGCTCCAGGAGATAGCGCAGTGATGCCTCGATCGGCGCCTTGTCGATGCTCGGCCCGTCGAAGAGGTACTGGGTGTCCGGCATCACGGCGAGCGTGAAGCGTCGGCTGTCGGTGTCGGGCCGCCAACTCGCCGTCGCCGACGCCGAGATCGGGTCTGCCTCGGCGACGCCCGGCAGCGCGACACCGGCCGTGGCGGCGGCGCCGAGCAGCGCAGTCGCCCGGAGGAAACTGCGTCGCCCGGCGCCGGCCTGGGCCGTCTCGCACTGATCGTGCTCATACTCGTGCTCATGCGAAGTACACATGTGGTGCTCCGTACAGGGTGAGTGCTCGTGAAAGCTGCTGAGAACTGGGGAGTTCAGAGAACGCGCAGGGTCCAGCTCCAGCGATGGACACCCGGTGCGACGAGATACTGCGGTGTGGTGTCGGGCCCGCACGAAGCCGTGCCCAACCCCCGGTGCGCCGCGTCGAGATGCACTACACAGGACGCACGCGGCACCAGCTCGTCGTGATGCCGTACGGCGGTCAGATCCTCGGCGCGATGGCGGGTCACCGAGACCTGGCGGGGCTCGTCGAGTTCGACCGTGAGACCGGTGGCGTCCGGTGCCGACAGCGTGAACCGCCGTACCCCGTGCCGGCCACCGCTCTCCTGCGGGCGCAGATACGGGGTGAACAACTCGTCGACGGGGACCGAGTGGTGGCCCACGGGCGCGCCCGTGCTGCGGTCGGGGTACGACTCCCATGGACCCCGGCCGAACCACTCCAGCAGATCAAGACCCGGCACCGTCTCGAACACGGTGCCCACCCGGGCCACGTCGTCGAACTCCTCGGGCAGCTCGGCCGACTCCTCGACCCGCACCCCGCCCCCGACCGGAGTGAACACCTGGCAGTGCCGGACGACACCGACGGCCCCGGCGTACTCGGCGACCGTGGTCACCCGCTCGCCGTCCCGCCGTACCGAAACGACCTTGCGGACCAGCGAGTCGAGCCCCCAGGTTCGCCAGCGCGCCGCCATACCGCCCAACTCGTCGTTGTCGGTGGGCGCCCGCCACAGGGACAGGGTCGGGGCGAGGGCCAGCAGCGGGTGGAGCAGCAGGCCCTCCCCGTCGACCTCGACACGGCCGCCGCCAACCACCGGCGGTGTCACGGGAGTTGCCGCCCGCAGCCGTACCTGGGGCGCGCACACCTCCGTGCCGCGCGGCGCCCACACCTGGTCCTCGGCGGTGGTCACCCGCAGCGTCAGCCAGGCCTCGCCGCCGTCCTCCGGCAGCGCGAACGGCAGCGGTACGGCCGCCGTCTCACCCGGGCGCAGGGCGGGCAGTTCGGCCGGAGCGATCAGCGTGCGGCCGTCCGCGAGCGCCAACTCCCAAGTCCCGGACAGCCATTCGAGGCCCCGGAAGTGCTGGTGGTTGCCGAGGACGATGCCCTCGTGCCGGAAGCACTCGATACGCACCGGCGCCGCGATCTCCCGGTGCTCGAACATCACCGGCTTGGGCGTGCGGTCGGGAAACACCACGCCGTCCGCGATGAACGCGCCGTCGTGGATCGCCTCGCCGAAGTCACCGCCGTACGCCCAGCGTTGACCGGGCGCGGTGACACCGTTGTCATACAGTCCGGCGCCCGCGCGGCCGGTGGGTCTTCCGTCGCTCACACGCTGCAGGATTCCGTGGTCCCAGAACTCCCAGATGAAGCCGCCCTGAAGACCCGGGGTTGACTCGATGGCAGCCCAGTGGTCCGCGAGGGTCCCGTTGCTGTTGCCCATCGCGTGCGAGTACTCGCACTGGATCAACGGCTTGGTCTGCTCACCGGACAGCGCGTGCGCGACACAGTCCTCCAACGGCGCGTACATCGGACACGCGATGTCGGAGGCCAGGCCCGGATCGGCCCAACCGCGCTTGGCCGCACCCTCGTACTGGATCGGTCTCGTGGGGTCGTGCCGTCTGACCCAGCCTGCCGCCGCGTCGTGGTTGGCGCCGTAGTCGGACTCGTTGCCCAGCGACCAGACGATGATCGACGGGTGGTTCTTGTCCCGCAGCACCATCCGCGACACCCGGTCCACGAACGCGTTCAGATAGCGCGGGTCGTCCGCGATCTCGTGCGCGTGGTCGTGCGACTCGATGTCCGCCTCGTCGACGACATACAGACCGAGCTCGTCGGCCAGGTCGTACAGCGCCGGGTCGTTCGGGTAGTGCGAGGTGCGGACCGCGTTGAATCCGAACCGCTTGAGCAGCACCAGATCCGCGCGCATGTCGTCGTACGACACCGTCCGGCCGGTCAGCGGATGGAAGTCGTGCCGGTTGACACCCCGGATGAACATCCGCTCACCGTTGACGAGCAGGTCCCGCCCGACGATCTCCACGTCACGGAAACCGATGCGCCGGTACGACATGTCGGCGACCGTTCCGTCGGCCCGGTGCAGCCGGACCGTCAGGCCGTACAGCTCGGGCGTCTCGGCGTTCCAGGTGCGCACCTCGGGGACGGACGCCCGGATACGGGCCTCGCCGAGGAAGTCGGAGACGCGGTCGTCCTCGGCGTTGAAACGGTCGAACTCCCCGTCCTGGGTGAGGAGTTGACCGTCGAGATCGCCACTGATGTACCACCCGGCGGGCAGCGCACCGCCCGCGTTCCGCACCTGGCAGTCGACCAGCAGATCGCCGTCGTAGCGCGCCCGCACGGTAACGTCCGCGAGATGCAGCGGGTCGGTCGCGTACAGCAGCACCGCCCGCGAGATGCCCCCGTGCCACCACTGGTCCTGGTCCTCGATGTGCGAGGCGTCCGACCACTTGACCACCGTCAGCCGTACGGCGGCCGGCTCACCGGGACGTACGACGCCCGACAGATCGAAGTCGGCGGCGAGATGGGAGTCCTTGGAGATGCCGACGGGCCGCCCGTCCACGTGCACGAGCAGCACACTCTCGGCGGCCCCGACCTGGAGCACGATGCGCCGACCGGCCCACTCGGCGGGGACGTCCACCTCACGCTCGTAGACACCCGTCGGATTGTCGGCGGGCGACAGTGGAGGGAATTCTGCATACGGCATACGGACGTTCGTGTACTGCGGAAGGTCGTCCGTATCCTGCATGGTCCATACGCCGGGCACGTATGCCATGGACCATACGTCGGCCGGCGGGGCGTCGGGCGACGGCAGCAGCTGGAAGCGCCAGTCCCCGTCGAGGGAGACCGCATCCGGTCGGCGGTCGACGGCCGACATGGGCAACCGCCCCCAGGAGGTCACCTCGGGTGACTCCCAGGGGCGGAGCGCGAAGAGCGGGTCGGTCATCAGCGGATGGCTCCCTTGCCGAGGTCGCCGATGATCTGCTTGGCGCCGACCGCGAACACGATCAGCAGGGGGACGAGGGCGAGGAGCGCGCCGGTCATGACCATTCCGTAGTCGGTGGTGCCGTGGGTGCCGTTGAGCTGGGACAGGGCGACCTGGAGGGTGACGTTGTTCGGGTTGGTGAGGGCGATCAGGGGCCAGGCGTAGTCGTTCCACTGGCCCATGAAGGTGAAGATGCCGAGGAAGGCGAGGCCCGGCCGGACCACGGGGAGGGCCACGTGCCAGTACTGGCGCAGGAAGCTCGCGCCGTCGATGCGGGAGGCGTCGAGGAGTTCGTCGTGGATCGCGCTCTTCATGTACTGGCGCATCCAGAAGATGCCGAACGCGTTGGCCGCCGCCGGCACGATCAGCGCGGTCATCGAGCCGATCCAGCCGAGCTTCGCCATGATGACGAACTGCGGGATGGCCGCGAGCTGCGCCGGCACCATGAAGATGACCATCAGCAGGGCGAACAGCACGTTCTTGCCGGGGAAGTGGAACTTGGCGAAGACGAACGCGGCCAGCGAGTCGAAGAGCAGGACCAGGAAGGTCACCGACCCCGCCACTAGCACCGAGTTGAACATCGAGCCGAAGAAGTCGATGTTGTCGAAGAGGCTGCGCACGTTCTCCAGGAAGTGCGTGCCCGGCAGCAGCTTCGGCGGGTAGGAGAAGATCTCCGACGAGGTGTGCGTCGACATGATCACGGCCCAGTAGAACGGGAAGGCCGAGAGCAACACGCCCAGGATCAGGGAGACATGGAGGGCGATGCCGCGGCTCCGGTCGCCCCGGATGCCCTTCGGTCGCCGTGTGCCTTGGAGGAATGCCATGGTGACCGACTCCCTAGTCTTCGCCCCGGCGCTGCACCAGGCGCCAGTTGACGATGGAGAAGATGATGACGACGAGGAAGATGCCCCAGGCCACGGCGGCCCCGTAACCGAAGTCGTTGTTGTCGAAGGTCTGTTGGAAGAAGTACAGGACCATCGTCTGGCCGGAGTGGCCCGGACCGCCCGCGAACGTCGAGTCGTTCGAGGTGTTCTGCAGCAGCACCTGTGGTTCGGAGAAGCTCTGCAGACCGGTGACCGTCGAGATGACGAGCACGAACAGCAGCACCGGGCGCAGCATCGGCAGCGTGATCCGGAAGAAGGTCTGCACCGGTCCGGCGCCGTCCATCCGTGCCGCTTCGTACAGTTCGCTCGGGATGGTCTGCAGACCGGCGAGGAAGATGATCGCGTTGTAGCCGGTCCACTGCCAGGTCATCAGCGTCGCGATGGCGATCTTGATGCCCCACGGTGTGTTCAGCCAGGCGATCTGGTCGATGCCCACCGCCTGCAACAGGGCGTTCACCAGGCCGAAGTTGGTGGAGAACACCGAGCCGAAGACGATCGCGATCGCCACCACCGAGGTGACGTTCGGGAGGAAGTAGGCGAAGCGGTACACGTTCTTGAAGCGGACCGCCGAGTTGAGCATCACGGCCGTGATCATCGCGAGGAAGATCATGGGGAATGTGGCCAGCGCCCAGATGATCAGCGTGTTGCCGATCGAGTTCCAGAAGTCGCTGTCCGCCAGCAGGTACTTGTACTGCGACAGACCCGCCCACTCCATCGAGCCGAGGCCGTCCCAGCGGTGCAGGGAGAGGTAGAACGAGAACCCGACGGGGATCAGCCCGAAGCAGAGGAACAGCAGATAGAACGGGGAGATCGCGGCATACAGATGCCAGTACTTGCGGAAGCCGCTCCTGGGCCGCGAGGTGGCGGACGAACTGTCCACGGCGGCGGGGGGCTTGTCCAGTGCGGTGGCCATCAGTAACTCACCCCCAGGTGGTCCGCGATGCGCCGGCACTTGCTCATGGCGTCACTCCAGGCCTTCTTGGGGTCCTTGCCGAGGACACCGACGTTCTTGATCTCGTCCTTGAGGGGCTGCCCGAGCGCGATGTCGAACGGGCTGTTGTAGGCGACCGTGATCTTCTGCGCGGCCGGCCCGAAGATGTCCATCGTGTCCTGGCCGCCGAAGAAGGGGTCCGCCACACGCACTGTCTTCAGGTCGTACGAGGCGGGGGTGGAGGGGAACAGGCCCGCGTCGACGAAGCCTTGGGCCTGGTTGGCCGCGTTCATCATCCAGGTGATGATCCGGAAGGCCTGCTCGGGCTCGCGGCACGCCTTGGTGATCGACAGGAACGAACCGCCGTTGTTGGCCGGCCGCACCGGCATGTCGGCGACCCGCCACCTGCCCTTGGTCTTCGGCACACCGGTCTTGAGGTCGCTGGTGGCCCAGGAAGCACCCAGCTGACTGGGCAACTTGCCGTCCTGCACGGCCGAGAGCTGGTCCGGGGTGCCGCTGACCAGGTCGGAGACGATCTGGCGCCGCTTGGCCTCCACCGCCAACGCCCAGGCATTGCGCACGTGTTCCTGGTCGCCGATGAAGTGGCGGTCCTTGTCGACGTACCGTTTGGAGCCCTGGTTCACCACGTTCTCGAAGATGCTGTTGACGTCGGTGACCAGAGACGCTCCGGAGACCCGCTTCTTGAGCTGCTCACCCGCCGCGAAGAACTTCTCCCAGGTGTTCAACTCCGCTGACACGTCGGCCGGTTCGTACGGCAGCCCCGCCTTGCGGAACACGGCGTACTGGTAGAAGTGCGCCACCGGACCGCAGTCGATCGGGAAGCCGACCATCGTGCCGTCGTCGGCGATGCCCTGCTCCCACTTCCAAGTCAGGTACTGGCTCTTGTACTTGTCCGCGCCCAGTGTCCTGAGGTCCACGAACTGGTCGGCGTTGGGCAGATAGGACGCCATGTCCTCACCCTTGAGGCCGGCGATGTCGGGGATGTGGGCCCGGCCGGCCATCGTGGTGATCAGCTTCGACCGGTAGTAGCCGCCGATCTTGATCGCCTGGAGGTCGACCGTACTGTCGTAACGCGCCTTGGCGTTCTTGACGACCGTGTCGCCGAGGCCGCCGTCCCAGTACCACAGGACCATGTTCCGGCCGGTGGAACCGGTCGGAACGGCGCAGCCGGACGCCAGGCCGCCGAGCGCCGTGGCGGCCGTACCGGCCAGGCCCGCACGGAGCAGGCCTCTTCGTGAGAGCCGCACAGCTCCCACCGCCTTTCGGATCTGTTCGATCTGTTCGGGTCGTGCATACGAGGGGCGAAGTGGGGGGACTTGCAAAGGACTTGCCAGGTGGTGGGGGGTTACTGCCGTGCGGGGGGAGTGACGGGCGCGTAGGAGACGGGCGGGCCGGGATCGGCCGGGATCCGGTCGACGAGGAAGCCGTATGCAGTCCGCAGTTCGGGATCGCGGACTGTATGCAGCCAACGGTCGACGCCGTACCAGCCGGGTGCCGCCAGCGCGCCGCCGTGGTGCTGGACGGACAGCCCGGCCGCGAGCACCGCGAACCGCAGCCGTTCCTCCAGCGGCCAGCCGCCGAGCGAGGCCGCGACGAAGCTCGCGCCGAACACGTCACCGGCGCCCGTCGCGTCCAGGACGTCGACGTCCAGGGCCGGGACCTCCGCGTACTCGCCCGTCGTCTGGTCGACGGCGATCGCCCCGTCGCCGCCCCGCGTGATCACCGCGACCGGCACCAGTTCGGTGAGGGTGCCGAGCGCCGCGACCGCGCTGTCGGTGCGGGTGTAGGCCATCGCCTCGGCCTCGTTCGGGAGGAAGGCGTGGCACAGGGCGAGCTGGTCGAGCAGGTCACGCGACCACTGCTCGGTGGGGTCCCAGCCGACGTCGGCGTAGATCTGCGTGCCGTTCGCGGAGGCCTTGGCGAGCCAGGCCCGGGGCTCGGCCTCCAGGTGCACCAGCGCCGTCCGCGCCTCGGGCGGGTCGCCCATCAGTACGTCCTGCGAGTACGGCGGTTCCTGGCCGTGGGTGACCAGCGCCCGGTCGTCACCGTGCGCGAGCGAGACGGTGACGGGGGTGTGCCAGCCGTTCGCGGTGCGGGACAGGGAGAGGTCGACGCCCTCCTGGCCGGCGAGGACCTCATGGCAGTACGCGCCGTAGAAGTCGTCGCCGAAGACCGTGGCCAGGGACGTCCTCAGGCCGAAGCGGGACGCGGCGACCGCCAGGTTCGCGATGCCGCCGGGGCCGCAGCCCATGCCGGTCGTCCAGATCTCCTCGCCCGGCGTCGGCGGCTGCCCCAGACCCGTGAGGACGAGGTCGTAGAAGAGCAGCCCGGTCAGCAGCACATCGGGCCGGTCGTCGTCCACGCGCACATCCTCTCGTCGGCACGGCGTCTGGAGAGTTCGTCAAAACTCTTCATTTCGGTGACCGGAATCGTGCGCTGCTCGACGAGATTGGTCAATACCCAAGCAGAACTGAGCATAGAAATGATTGAAGATGACGAGTAGTGTTCGCGACGTGCTGGCAGAACGACGACATCAACTCATCCTGCGGGCCCTGCGCTCCGGGGGCCCCGCGGCCGTGACCGATCTCTCCGAGCAGCTGGGTGTGAGCCCCGCCACGATCAGGCGTGACCTGCTCAAACTGGAGGAGGACGGACTGCTCACCCGGGTCCACGGCGGCGCCGTGGCCGACGAGGGCGACCAGCCCTTCGCCGAGGTCGCCGAGGTGCGGGTGGCCGAGAAGGACGCGATAGCCGCGCACGCCGCCGCCATGGTCGCGGACGGCCAGTCGGTCCTCCTCGACATCGGCACCACCGCCTACCGGCTGGCGCGCCAGCTGCACGGCCGCCGGCTCACCGTGATCACCAGCAACCTCGTGGTCTACGAGGAGCTGGCCGACGACGAGGGCATCGAACTGGTGCTGCTCGGCGGCATGGTCCGGCGCGAGTACCGCTCCCTGGTGGGCTTCCTCACCGAGGACAACCTGCGCCAGCTGCACGCCGACTGGCTCTTCCTCGGCACCAGCGGCGTGCGGCCCGGCGGACAGGTGATGGACACGACGGTCGTCGAGGTGCCGGTCAAACGAGCCATGATCAAGGCCGGCGAAAAGGTCGTCCTGCTCGCCGACGCGCAGAAGTTCCCGGGGACGGGGATGGCGAAGGTGTGCGGTCCCGAGGACCTGGACGCGGTGGTGACGAACGCCCCGGTCGACCCGGCGACCCGCTCCTCCCTGGAGGAAGCGGGCGTCGAGGTCGTCGTGGCAGGAAAGGTGAAAGCGTGAAGCTGACGATTCTGGGCGGCGGCGGGTTCCGGGTGCCGCTCGTCTACGGGGCACTGCTGACGGACCGCGGCGAGGGCCGGGTCACCGAGGTGGTGCTGCACGACCTCGACGACAGTCGACTGTATGCCGTCGCCCGTGTACTGGCTGAACAGGCCGCCACCGTGCCCGACGCCCCCACGGCCACCGCCACCACGGACCTCGACGAGGCCCTGCGCGGCGCCGACTTCGTCTTCTCCGCGATCCGCGTTGGCGGCCTGGAAGGACGGGCGAACGACGAGCGTGTGGCGCTAGCGCAGGGCGTCCTCGGCCAGGAGACGGTCGGCGCCGGCGGTATTGCCTATGGTCTACGAACCGTGCCGGTCGCCGTCGACATCGCCCAGCGCGTGGCCCGTCTCGCCCCCGACGCCTGGGTCATCAACTTCACCAACCCCGCGGGCCTGGTCACCGAGGCCATGTCCCGCCACCTCGGCGACCGCGTCATCGGCATCTGCGACTCACCGGTCGGCCTCGGCCGCCGTATCGCCAAGGTGCTCGGCGCGAACCCGCGCGAGGCCTTCATCGACTACGTCGGCCTCAACCACCTCGGCTGGGTACGCGGCCTGCGCGTCGCCGGCCGCGACGAACTCCCGCGCCTGCTCGCCGACCCGGACCTGCTCGGCTCCTTCGAGGAGGGCAAGCTCTTCGGCACCGACTGGCTCCAGTCCCTGGGCGCCATCCCGAACGAGTACCTGCACTACTACTACTTCAACCGCGAGACCGTCCGCGCCTACAGCGAGGTCGAGCGGACCCGCGGCGCGTTCCTCCGCGACCAACAGGCCCAGTTCTACGACGAGATGAAGCGTCCGGACACGTCCGCGCTGACCGCCTGGGACCGTACCCGCGCCGAGCGCGAGGCGACCTACATGTCCGAGAACCGGGAGACGGCCGGCGCCGGCGAACGCGACGCCGACGACCTCTCCGGCGGCTACGAGAAGGTCGCCCTGGCCCTGATGCGGGCCATCGCCCGCGACGAACGCACCACCCTGATCCTCAACGTGCGCAACCAGGGCGCGCTGTCGGTCCTCGACGCGGACGCCGTCATCGAGGTGCCGTGCCTGGTCGACGCCAACGGCGCCCACCCCGTCGCGGTCGCCCCGCTGCCCGACCACGCCACCGGCCTGGTCTGCGCGGTCAAGGGCGTCGAACGCGAGGTCCTCGCGGCAGCCGAGAACGGCTCCCGTACGACGGCGGTGAAGGCCTTCGCGCTGCACCCGCTGGTCGACTCCGTGAACGTCGCGCGCCGCCTGGTCGAGGGCTACACCGAGGTCCACCCGGGTCTGGCGTACCTTAAGTAGGCACCGTTCGGTAAGCGCTTTCCCCGAGCTCTCGGCGACTCACCGAGTTCTCGGCAGCACCCCAAGTTCTCAGCAGCTCCCTGGTTCCCTGGAGACTTCCCATGCACGACGAACGCCGCCGGATCGAGGAGCGCGTCGAGCGCGCCCACAACCAGCGCATCAAGCCCGCGATCTACGCGGCCACCGCGCCCTTCACGGTCGAGGCCTGGCAGGCCCCCGGTGAGCCGGTCCCCTTCGAGGAGGCCGCGGCGGCGCCGTACAAGCCGTTCGCGATGGACACCCCGTGGGGTCCGCCCTGGGGTACCACCTGGTTCCGGATGCGGGGGCAGGTGCCCGCGGAGTGGGCCGGGAAGCGCGTCGAGGCCGTCATCGACCTCGGGTTCGTGGGCGACTGGCCGGGCAACCAGGCCGAGGCGCTGGTCCACCTCGTGGACGGGACGCCGCTGAAGGCGGTCAACCCGCTCAACCAGTACGTGGCGATCGCCAACCCGGCGACGGGCGGCGAGGTGATCGACTACCTGGTCGAGGCGGCCTCCAACCCCGACATCCTCGCCAACGACTTCTCCGAGCCGACACCCCTCGGCGATGTACTGACGGCGGGCGACCGTCCACTGTATACATTCCGCCGCGCCGACCTCGCCGTCCTCGACGAGGAGGTCTTCCACCTCGACCTCGACGTCCAGGTGCTGCGCGAACTGATGCTGGAACTCGGCGAGCACGACCCCCGCCGGCACGAGATCATGCACGCCCTCGACCGCGCCCTGGACCTCCTCGACCTGGACGACGTCGCCGGTACGGCCGCCGATGTACGGGCCGTGCTCAAGCCGGTGCTGTCCAAGCCCGCCAACGCCAGCGCGCACGTCATCTCCGGTGTCGGGCACGCGCACATCGACTCGGCGTGGCTGTGGCCGATCCGCGAGACCAAGCGCAAGACGTCCCGCACCTTCTCGAACGTGACCTCCCTCGCCGACGAGTACGAGGACTTCATCTTCGCCTGCTCGCAGGCCCAGCAGTACGAGTGGGTGCGCGACAACTACCCGCAGGTGTGGGCCCGCATCCAGGAGTCCGTCAAGCGCGGCCAGTGGGCGCCGGTCGGCGGCATGTGGGTCGAGTCCGACGGCAACCTGCCCGGCGGCGAGGCCATCGCCCGCCAACTCGTCCACGGCAAGCGGTTCTTCATCGAGCACTTCGGCGTCGAGACCAAGGGCGTCTGGCTGCCCGACTCCTTCGGCTACAACGCGGCCTACCCGCAGCTCGCCAAGCTCGCCGGCAACGAGTGGTTCCTCACCCAGAAGATCTCCTGGAACCAGACCAACAAGTTCCCCCACCACACCTTCTGGTGGGAGGGCATCGACGGTACCCGCATCTTCACGCACTTCCCGCCGGTCGACACTTACAACGCCCGCTTCAGCGGCGAGGAGATGTCCCGCGCGGTCCGCAATTACCAGGAGAAGGGCAACGCCACCCGCTCCCTGGCCCCCTTCGGCTGGGGCGACGGCGGTGGCGGCCCCACCCGCGAGATCATGGAACGGGCGCGCAGGCTCGCCGACTTGGAGGGCTCGCCGAAGGTCGTCGTTGAGCACCCGGACGAGTTCTTCGCCAAGGCCCGCGCCGAGTACCCCGACGCCCCGGTCTGGGTCGGCGAGCTGTACCTCGAACTCCACCGCGCCACCTACACCTCCCAGGCCCGCACCAAGCAGGGCAACCGCCGCAGCGAACACAAGCTCCGCGAGGCCGAGTTGTGGGCGACCACGGCCGCGCTGCACGCACCGGGCTACGCGTACCCGTACGAGAAGCTCGACCAGCTGTGGAAGACGGTCCTGCTGCACCAGTTCCACGACATCCTGCCTGGTTCCTCCATCGCCTGGGTACACCGCGAGGCCGAGGCCGAATACGCCCGTGTGGCAACGGAGTTGGAGGAGCTGACGGCGGCGGCCGTGGCCGCGCTCGGCGGCAGCGGAACCCGCGTCTTCAACACCAGCCCCTACGACCGCGCCGAGGTCATCCGTACGGCGACCGGTGTGCCGATGTACGCGACGGTCCCCGCGAACGGCAGCGCCCCGCTGGCCGCCGAGTACGTTCCGCAGGAGGTGACCGTCACCGACCGCGTCCTCGACAACGGCATCGTCCGCGTCGAACTCGCCGACGACGGCACCCTCGCCTCCGTGCGCGACCTGCGCCACGGCGGCCGTGAAGTCCTCGCGGACCAGGGCAACTTGCTGCGCCTGCACACCGACCTCCCGAACTACTGGGACGCCTGGGACGTCGACAAGCACTACAAGAACCGCTTCACCGACCTCCTCGACGCCGACTCGATCACCGTCGTCGAGCAGGACCCGCTGCTCGGCGCGATCCGCGTGGAGCGGTCCTTCGGCAAGGGCTCGAAGATCGTGCAGACGATCACCGTCCGCGCGGGCAGCGCCCGGATCGACTTCGAGACCGACATCGACTGGCACGAGGCCGAGAAGTTCCTCAAGGCGGGCTTCCCCGTGGACATCCGGGCGGCGCACTCCTCCGCCGAGATCCAGTTCGGCCACATCCAGCGGCCCACGCACACCAACACCAGCTGGGAGGCGGCCCGTTTCGAGGTCTCCGGCCACCGCTGGGTGCACCTCGCCGAGCCCGGCTACGGCGTCGCCGTCATCAACGACTCGACGTACGGCCACGACGTCTCCCGCACGGTCCGCGAGGACGGCGGTACGACGACCACGGTCCGCCTGAGCCTGGTGCGCGCCCCGCGCATCCCGGACCCGGGCGCCGACCAGGGCAAGCACCGCCTCACCTACTCGCTGCTGCCCGGCGCGAGCATCGAGGACGCGGTCGCCGAGGGCTACGCCCTCAACCTCCCGCTGCGGGTGGCCGATTCGGGCGGCGCCCCGGAGCCGGTCGTCTCCGTCGACGGCGACGGCATCACCGTCGAGGCGGTCAAGCTCGCCGACGACGAGTCCGGCGACGTCGTGGTCCGGCTCTACGAGTCGAGCGGCGGTCGCGCCGAGGGCGTGCTGCACACGGGCTTCCCGCTCGCCGGCGCCCGGATCACCGACCTGCTGGAGCGCCCGCTTGAGGAGGAGGTCTCCTTCGACGGCGGCTCGGTAGCCGTCGCCCTGCGGCCCTTCCAGATCCTGACGCTCCGTCTGAAGCGGGCGGACGCGGGCCAGTAGAACCCGGTGGAGGGGCGGGCCCGGCAGCGGTGTCGCCGGGCCCGCCCTTCTTCATTCACCAACTCACCCTGTACGCGACGGGAGTTCAGCCGTGCCCATGCAACCGTGGTTCACCGACGCCAAGTTGGGGATCTTCGTCCACTGGGGGATCTACGCCGTCGACGGCGTCCAGGAGTCGTGGTCGTTCTACGACGACATCGTGCCGCACGACCAGTACATGTCCCAGCTGAGCCGTTTCACCGGGGCGAACTACGATCCGCGCGCGTGGGCCGACCTGTTCGCCCGTGCCGGTGCCCGGTACGCCGTCCTCACCAGCCGCCACCATGACGGAGTGGCCCTGTGGGACACGGAGTTCGGCGATCTCAACCTCGGCAGGGACTACCTCACCGGCTACGCGGACGCCCTCCGTGAACAGGGACTCAAGGTCGGCCTCTACTACTCGCACTCCGACTGGAACCACCCCGACTACGCCACCACCCGCAAACCGGGCCGCCCGCCGGAGCAGGAGGACAACCGCTACTCCGAGGTCGCGGCCGAGTTCGAGGACCTGGACGCCTGGGAGCGGTTCATCGCCTACCGGGACGGCCAGATACGGGAGTTGGCCTCCCGCTACCGGCCCGACCTGATGTGGTTCGACGGCGAGTGGGACCGCAGCGAGGAGCAGTGGCGCATCAAGGAACTCGCCGTGCTCATCCGCTCGTACTCACCGCACGTCGTCTTCAACGCCCGGATGCTCAGCGAGGGCGACTACGCGACACCGGAACAGGGCGCCCCCATCGAACCCCCGGACGGGCCCTGGGAGTTGTGCCTCACCATCAACGACTCGTGGGGCTATCAACACCACGACGACAACCACAAGTCCCTGAGCCAGCTGGTGCGTTACTTCACGGAGACGATCGGCGGGGGCGGCAACCTCCTCCTGGACGTCGGCCCGATGGAGGACGGCACCATCCCGCGACCACAGGTCGAGCGCCTCGAAGGACTGGGGGAGTGGATCCGCAAGCACTCCGACGCCGTGTACGGAACGGTGCGCGGGCTCCCGGCCGGACACCACTACGGTCCGAGCACCCTCTCCGCCGACCGGCGCACCCTCTACCTCACCCTGTACGACATCCCGCGCGCCGAGATCGGCGTCCGAGGCCTGGTGACTCCGGTCCGCAAGGTCACCGTGCTCGGCACCGGCACCGAACTCGCCCACCGGGTGGTCGGCGGACTGCACGAGGCCGTGGGCCAGTTGTGGATCGACCCGCCCGCCCTGGCCGACCTCGACCCGCTCGCGACCGTGCTCGCCGTCGAACTGGACGGGGAGCTGGACCTGTACCGGGGTTCGGGCCGGTTCTGAGACCGCTGTCTCAGGGGGTGGGCAAGTTCCCATGAAGAATTAAGGAAACGGTAAGTGGGCAGGTCAGCGGCGCTTTTCGGCTGATTTCGGCTTGTCGCGTTCGACTCCGCGACACCTGGAGTTCGCCTGCTCCCTCTGGGATCCGAGGGGAACGGCGAGTGAAAGGTGTCAGCATGCGAGACCCGCGTATATCCGCGATCGGCAAGGGGCTGCGGCGGCGGGGGAGGCTGATGGCGCAGGCGGTCAGCCCGCCGCGCCGCACCCTCGACGCGATGCCCGCGCCCCGGCAGCCGGCGGACGGCTACATGGCGCCGCCCGCCCAGCGCCTGGTGGAGTCGCCGGTCTTCGTACTGTCCTCGGTGCGCTCCGGATCCACCCTGCTACGGGTGCTGCTGAACAGCCACAGCCGGATCCGCGCCCCGCACGAGATGCATCTGCGCACTCTGCACGTCCATCTCTCCCGTGAGTTCACCGGGGACGCCATGCAGGCCCTGGACCTCGACAAGGACGAACTGGAACACGTCCTGTGGGACCGGGTGCTCCACCTCGAACTGGAGCGCAGCGGCAAGGACGTCATCGTCGACAAGACCCCGCCCAACACCCTCATGTGGCCCCGGCTGCACCGATGTTGGCCCAGCGCGCGGTACATCCTGCTGCTGCGCCACCCGGGCGCGGTCATCGCGTCCCTCACCGACCGCCGTGACGCTCCCGACCACGAGGCCATCCGCGCCGAAGTGCTCGACTACGCCGAGAAGTTGGAGGAGGCACGGCTCGGTCTGGACGCCCATGTGATCACGTACGAGGAACTCACCGCCGAGCCGGAGAAGACGACCCGCGGTGTGTGCGACTACCTCGGTGTGCCGTGGGAGAGCGCCATGCTCGAATACGGCAGCAAGGACCACGGCACCTACCGTCCGCAGCTCGGCGACTGGAGCAGCACCATCAAGTCGGGTCGCGTCCAGCCCGCCCGCACCGCCGATCCGATGGCCGAACTGCCGTCCAGACTCGCGGAGTTGGCACGCGCGTGGGGGTACCCGGACGGGGCACCCCCACGCTGACGCTCAGCCGGTGAAACCGGCCGTGATGGACGTGAACTGCCAGGTGTTCTGGCTGATGCCGGAGCAGTTGCTCACCACTCCGCCACCGGCGCACCCGCGGTCACGGTTGACCGACCAGAAGGCGAGCCGGGCGATGTGGTGCGAGTTCGACCAGTCCTTGATCGAGGTCCAGATCGCCGGCGTGGTGGTCTCCGACTGGTCGGAGAGACCGTTCATGCCCGAGATGCCGATGTGCGAGTAGGCCGTGGCGTCGTCCCACCCGAAGGTGGACTTCAGCTTGGTCTTCAGGCCCTCGGCCGCGGCGACCGTGTTGCCGTACATGTCGGCGCCGCCGCCGAAGTCGAACGGCATGATGGTGAAGACGTCGATGCCGGCGTTGAGCGACTGCGCCTGCTCGATGAGCCGGTTGCCGTAGTACGTCGGGCCGGTGGTCGAGGTGCCGAAGGTGACGATCGTCTTCAGGCCGGGGTTGTTGGCCTTGACGGTCTTCAGCGCGGTGAGGATCTTCGCCTGGACGGCCTCGTTCTCGAACTCGTCCGTGTTCTCGATGTCCATGTCGATGGCCTTGAGGCCGTAGGCGCTGATCACCTTCTGCAGCGCCCCGGCGAGCGCGCTCGCGGAGGAGCAGTTGGCGCCGAGCTTGCTGCCCTGCCAGCCGCCGAACGACGGCACGATGTCACCGCCGGCCGCGCGGATCTGGTTGATCGCCGTCTGGTCGACGCCGCCGGTCAGTGCCCGGCTGCCGTCCCAGGCGGGGTTGCAGCCGCCGGAGTCCAGCACGAACGCCATCGTGAACCACTTGATGCCGGTCGCGCTCATCACCGTGCTCGGGCTCGGCGGGTCGCCCCAGCCCTCGTAGAGATACGGCGCGGCCTGCGTGAACCCGGTGCCGCCGCCGGTGCCGGCACTGGTGGTGACGCTCACCGCGTTGGAGGCCGCCGAGCTGTTCCCGGCCGCGTCGCGCGCCTTCACGGTGAACGTGTAGGCGGTACTGGCCGCGAGCCCGCTGACCGTGCCGCTCGTACCGGACACGCTGAGGACCTGGTTCGCACCGCTGTAGATGTCGTACGCGGTGACGCCCACGTTGTCCGTCGAGGCGCCCCACGACAGGGACACGGTCGAGGACGTCTTGGCCGTGGAGGTCAGTCCGGTCGGCGCCGTCGGGGCCTGGGTGTCGCCGCCGCCGCCACCGCCGGGACCGTCCAGGCTGATGTCGTCCGCGTAGTAGGTGCCCTGCGCGTACCAGCCGTGGACGTAGATGGTGGCGCTGGTCTGCGAGGCGCCGGTGGTGAACGACGTCGTCAACTGGGCGTACGCCGACGGGGACGAAGTCCACGTCGAGGAACCGCCGTTGACACCGAGGTAGACGTAACTGCCGCGCACCCAGCCGCTGAGCGAGTACGCCGTGTTCGGTTGCACGGCGACCGTCTGGGAGCACTGTGCGGTGTCGCTCGAACTCACCGCGCCCGCAAGGGCCTTGGAGCCGCCGTGCACCGGTGAGGAGACCACCGAGCCGAGGTTTCCGGTGCAGGACCAGGGGGACAGGGAACCCGACTCGAAGCCGGGGTTGGTCAGGACGTTGGCCGCCTGCGCGGTACCGGGCAGGGCGATGGCCCCGGCCATGGCCAGGGCGGCGGTACCGAGCAGGGCAAGGAGCCGACGTCTGGAACGTCTGAGTGTGTCGCGCACGCGATCTCCCTGAAGGAATGGGGGTGTTCGGGAGTGCAGGAAGGTGCGCAACCAATTTGGTCTGGACCAATCATGGTGTCAAGGTGCTGCGCCATGATTGGTCCAGGCCGGTATGAAGTTGTGGTGCGGAGGGGGCAGGGGAGACCCGGGAGGCCTAGGCGCGGGCCGCCGCGCGGCTGCCCAGCTCCGGTGCGAGGGCGCTCTCCGGCTCCGCCTCGGTCTGTGCCGGCACCGTCGGGAGCAGGGGCTCCGACTCCTCCGCGCGCTGGTGCGGGAGCGTCACGGGACGCAGCTGACGCGGGCCCGAGACCACCGCGTAGTCCGCGCCCAGGAACGGCGGCTCCATCGTGCCCGGGTCCTCGCCGAGCGCCAACTGCACTGCCGCCCAAGGGGCGTTGACCCCGCACAGCGACAGCTGGTGCAGGCCGCCCGCGGGGCGGGTGTTGACGTCCATCAGTACGGGGTGGTCGCCGAACATCCGGAACTGGATGTTCGACAGGTAGTGCAGCCCGAAGCCCTCCGCGATCCGGCGGGCCGGCTCCAGCCACTGCTCGTGCAGGGTGAAACCGCGCCGGCGGCCGTTCTTCGTGCGGCCCACCGCGAGCCGGACCAGGTTGTCGGGACCGGTCAGGCAGTCCACCGACACCTCCGGCTCCTCCAGGCGCGGCATCACCAGCCAGTCGACCTGCTCGTCGGCCTGCTCCAGCGCCTCGACGACCGTGTCGAGCGGGACGTAGGGGCTCGGGAAGCCGTTGAGGTGCACGAGCGAGAAGGGGGCGCGCGTGATCACACGGAAGCCCACCCCGCCCGCGCCGGACGCCGGCTTGAAGCACGCCTTGTGTCCGGCCGCCTCCAACTCCTCGACGGCCGCGACGAGTTCGGGCGCCGTGCGGACCCGCCACCACGGCGGTACGGGCACGCCGATCGCCTGGACGGCCTCGTACGCGATCACCTTGTCGTGGAAGACGGCGACGGCCTCGGGGGTCGGCGCCAGCAGCGCCGTACCCACCGCCTCGAAGTCCGCGCGGTGCGCCACGATCTCCGACTGGTGCAGCCGGGGCACGAACACGTCGATACCGCGGCGGGCGCACTGGTCGAGGGCGTACTCGACGTATCCGGCCGGGGACAGGCCCTCGGGCTCCAGGTCGGCGGTGTCGGCGGCGGCCAGTACGGGGGAGTCCGCGTCGCCGTGCGTGGCATGGATCTCGACGGCCCGATCGCTGGGATTTCTCCGCAGCTGATCCATGAAGAACACGTTCTCCGCGTACGTGCGGTTGAGCCAGACGCGTACGCGAGAGACCATGCAGGGCCGTCCTTTCGGGTTCGCGGGCACGGCGGAGCGAGGCCGTGCCCGGCCAGGGTGGTTTGGAGGGACACCAAACCGCCCTCGGCGAAGAGGCGTTCGTGGCGGTGGTGTTGGGGCGATCATACGGCTTTCAAAGGGTGCCGCGTGCAACGCCCGTGTTACGGATTTCCCGGTCCTGCCCACCCG
Organism: Streptomyces sp. W16; assembly: GCF_033194735.1. Taxonomy (NCBI): domain Bacteria; kingdom Bacillati; phylum Actinomycetota; class Actinomycetes; order Kitasatosporales; family Streptomycetaceae; genus Streptomyces; species Streptomyces sp. W16. The sequence continues at coordinate 28,540 of NZ_JAWOAI010000003.1, read as the reverse complement.
GCACGTGAATTCCCACCGCCGGGCCGCGCCGACCGCCTCCGCGACCTCGTCGTCTTGTCGCGCAACGGCGGGGTGTGATCTCGTGGCCTCATTCGTGCGCGCGCAAGCGGAAGGGGTCAGGGGTGGAGTCGACGGCCGGCGGTGCCGGACAGCTGCTGGCCATCAGCGACCTGCACATCGGGTACGCCGAGAACCGCGCCCTGGTCGAGAACATGCGCCCCGGCACGGACGAGGACTGGCTGATCGTGGCCGGTGACATCGCCGAGACCGTGGCCGACATCCGCTGGGTCCTCGAACTCCTCGCCGGCCGCTTCCGCAAGGTCCTCTGGGCCCCCGGAAACCACGAACTGTGGACCCACCCCAAGGACCCCGTCACCCTGCGCGGCGTCGCCCGCTACGAACACCTCGTCGCCCTGTGCCGGGAGCTCGGCGTCCTCACCCCCGAGGACCCCTACCCCGTCTGGGACGGCCCCGGCGGCCCGGTCGTCGTGGCCCCGCTCTTCCTCCTCTACGACTACTCGTTCCTCCCGGCCGGCTGCGCCACCAAGGACGAGGGACTGACGTACGCGCACGGCACCGGCATCGTCTGCAACGACGAGTTCCTGCTGCACCCCGACCCCTACCCCAGCCGCGAGGCCTGGTGCCGGGCCCGGGTCGCCGCGACCGAACGACGGCTCACCGAACTGCCCGACGCCCTGCCCACGGTCCTGATCAACCACTACCCCCTGGACCGGCACCCCACCGAGGTCCTGTGGTACCCCGAGTTCGCCATGTGGTGCGGCACCACCCTGACCGCCGACTGGCACCGCAGGTTCCGCGTGGACACCATGGTCTACGGCCATCTCCACATCCCGCGGACCACCCACCACGAGGGGGTCCGCTTCGAAGAGGTGTCCGTGGGATATCCCCGCGAGTGGCAGAAGCGCCCGGAACCCCCGGGACGACTGCGCCGCATCCTGCCGATGGAGGTCGGAGCCGGTGATCGAGGAGCTGCTCCCGGAGTCCGTGGTGACCGTGGAGACACACGGTGACGAGGGGTTCCAGGACGCCCCGCTGTACCCCGAGGAGGAGGCCAGGGTGGCCCGCGCGGTGCCCAAGCGGCGGCGCGAGTTCACCGCCGTACGGGCCTGTGCCCGGCGCGCCATGGAGAAGCTCGGTGTGCCTCCGCAGCCGATCGTGCCCGGTGTCCACGGCGCGCCGACCTGGCCCGCCGGTCTCGTCGGCAGCATGACCCACTGCGACGACTACTGCGCCGCCGCGCTGGCCCGCGCCACCGACGTCGCCTCCCTCGGCATCGACGCCGAAACGCACGCCCCGCTCCCCGAGGGCGTCCTCCCCGCCGTCGCGCTGCCCGCCGAACAGGAACGGCTGGCACGGCTCACCGCGCAGCGGCCCGACGTCCACTGGGACCGGCTCCTGTTCAGCGCCAAGGAGTCCGTCTACAAGGCATGGTTCCCCCTCACCGGGAAGTGGCTGGACTTCTCGGAGGCCGACATCGAACTCTTCGCGGATCCCGGCGACGAACCGCGCGGCGGTCTGCGCGCCCGCCTCCTCGTCCCGGGCCCGGTGGTCGGCGGCGAGTGCCTCGACACCTTCGAGGGCCGCTGGACCGTACGACAGGGACTGGTCGCCACGGCGATCACGGTCCCGCACCAATGAGCCCCCTCACCCTTCCGGGCACCAGCTCTCCAACAACCCGAAGAACGCCTCCTCGTTGCCCGCGAGCCCGGCGTCCGTCAGAGCCTGGTCCGCCTCGGCCAGCACCGAAGGTGGGACCAGGATTGGGCGTGGGTCGCCCGGGGGGCCGTCGAAGGCGGCTCTGACCGTGTGCAGCAGCCGTAGATAGGCCTGGACGGCGGCGCGCTCGCGGTCGGTCATCACTGCGGTCTGCATAGGACGGCTCTCCCCTGATCGGCGTCGTGCGCCCCCGCACGGCGGTGGCACGACTCCAGCTTGCCGCCTGCCACTGACAATCCCGTTTCCCCGGGCTGCGGTTCGCCCGCTTAGCGGAGGCGAAACGTCCCCGAAATCCCCCGTGGGACAGCGGCCCTACGCTGAGAGGAAGGGCTTTCGACCGCCTGCGGGCGGCCAGGTGAACGGGAGGCGAGTGCGTGGAGGACGTCCCGGCACGGCGCCCGGCGCGCGCCGTACGGCTGCGCCCGGTGGGCGACGCGGAACTCACGCTCCAGTACCGCGTCGTGCACGGATACCGCCGTGCCTTCCGTATGGCCGGCGAGGGTCCGGCGCTCGTCCTCATCCACGGCATCGGCGACTCCTCGGCCACCTGGGCCGAGCTGATCCCGCACCTCGCCCGCACCCACACGGTGATCGCCCCCGACCTCCTCGGCCACGGCGCCTCCGACAAACCACGGGCCGACTACTCGGTCGCCGCCTACGCGAACGGCGTGCGCGATCTGCTCACCACCCTCGGCATCGAGTCCGCGACCCTGCTGGGGCACTCGCTGGGCGGGGGAGTGGCGATGCAGTTCGCCTACCAGTTCCCCGAACGCACCGAACGGCTCATCCTCGTCAGCGCCGGCGGGGTGGGCCGCGAGGTCAACCCCGTGCTGCGGCTCATCACGCTTCCGGGTTCCCATCTCGCCCTGTCCGCCCTGCGGTTGCCCGGCATGCGCCTCCAAGTCGGCCTTACCGTCGGCCTGATGAGGCTCCTCGACACCGACCTCGGCCAGGACGCCCCCGAACTCCTCACCCTCGTCGACGCGTTGCCGGACGAGACCGCCCGCAACGCCTTCATCCGCACCCTGCGCGCGGTCGTCGACTGGCGCGGTCAGGTGGTGACCATGCTCGACCGCTGCTATCTGACCGAGGGCATGCCGACGATGCTGTTGTGGGGCGACCGGGACAGTGTGGTGCCGGTCCGGCACGCCTACGGCGCCCATGAGGCCATGCCGGGCAGCCGGCTGGAGATCTTCGAGGGGGCGGGGCACTTCCCGTTCCACACCGACCCGGCCCGATTCCTCGCCCTGGTCGCGGAGTTCACCGGCACCACCACCCCGGCCCACTGGAGCCGCGAGCACTGGCGCGACCTTCTGTGCGAGGGCCGGCCCGGCACCACGGCGCACAGCGGCGCCCTGGAACGGGACCTGCGGGAGGCGAGCGAACGCAGCGCGACCTGACGCTCCGTCAGCTCCCGGCCGCGCGGCCCCGGATCACGACTCGGGACGCTTCACGCTCTCCAGGAGCATGTCCAGCCACTCGGCGACCTTGTCGCGGTGCTGGTCGGTGGGCAACTGCGCGGCGCGCCAGGCGATGCCGCGCACCCCGTGGTCCTGCAGCAGCCGCTCCAGCGGGTCTCCCGCGGCCTCGGCCGCCGCCCGCTCGCGGTCGGCGAGCTTCTGCAGCAGCTCCTGCTCGGTGCGCTGGAGGGCGCCCGCGAGGGCCTCGGGGTCCTCGGCCGTGAGGAATCCGGCGTGCACCCGGAAGAAGCGCTGGAGCGCGTCGCAGTGCTCCATGGTGGGACGCCGGTCGCCGTTGATGAGCGCGCCCGCCTGCTGGCGGGACATGCCCGCGCCGTCGGCGATCTCCTGCTGGGTGTACTTGCGCCCGTTGGGCTTGAGTCTGGTGCGGCGCAACAGGTCGAGCCGCTGCAGGAACCGGGCCTGCACATCGGGCTCGCCCGCGGGGCGACCACTCAGCAGGGCCCTGACCACGGAGTCCGGGACACCGGAGGCCACGGAGAGCCGGCCCATGTGGAAGACCTCGGCCTGCGGAACGTCGAGCCGCTCGGCGAGCGCGGTGACGCGGTCGACGACGGCGGGCAGCACGGCGCCCGCCGTCGCGCCCGGTACCTCGAAGCCATCCGACACCGACAGATCTCCTACGTCTCTCACAGGCTTCTCACAAACGGTGGCCGTGAACATCCCGGAGGGTAGCGGTTCGTTCGAACTCGCATCCAGGTCTCGCCACAACTGTGGCCAATTTCAGCCGTCAACCATCATGAAATGCCACGATAGTTGACACGGCTCGCGTCGGGGCAGCAGGATCAGGGCGCCGCGAGAAGGCCGCATAGGCAAGAGGGGTGACCTCCCGATGGCGTATCAGGCAGGTGGGCAGCGGTCCGCGCCGCGGCCCGCCCCCGAGAGTCCCGAGGCCCGGGCGTATCTGCTGGACTACGCCATGCTGCTGGAGGCCGTCCCTTTCCCCTCCGTCGTCATGGACCACCGCTGGGACGTGGTGTTGACCAACGGCGCGTTCAAGTCACTTTTCCGGACGATCGGTCCGCATCCGACGGCCATGCCGGGCGACAACTTCCTTCGCTTCGTGCTCTTCCACCCCGACGCGAGCACGGTTCTCGGTGAGCACGAGTCGAGTTGGTGCCTGCCGATGCTGGCCCACTTCGCCTCCGTCGTGGAGAGCCACGGCCACGACCACGGCCTGCAGGCGATCCGCCGCGACATCGCCCAGGACCCGATCATGGAGGCCGCCTACCGGCAGGGCCTGCCGCACTGGATCCGCGCGGTGGGCGAGGAGGCCGTGGAGCACGACGGCGCGGTCCGCCCGGTACTGCACCCCGACCCGCGCTGGGGTGTCACGGACTGCCGGGTCGTCGGCGAGACCCCCAAGACCCTTGAGAACATGGGCTATACGCGGCTGACACTGGTCCTGCGCGAGGCCCGCCGCACCCTGCCGCCCAGGACGCGCAGGGCGGGACGCGGTGCGGGGCATCTGAGGGTGGTCCCGGCGGCCGACTGAGCGTCACCTCAACTCGCGGCACGGCCGGGCGAGTCCGGTCACCGCTCGGCGACGACCAGCACCAACGGCACTCCGTCGCACGGCACCAGCCGCAGCCCGCGCGCATACCCCGCCCGGCCCGACGCGAGCGCCTCGGCGAAGTCCGGGCCCTTGCTGAGCGAACCGACCAGCCGGCGCGGGTCGGTGGACGCGGCGACCCGGCCGCGCGCGTTCACCAGCCGTGCCGGACCAGGCAGTTGGCGCAGCATCGGCATCACGGCCGCCTCGAAGTGCCGTAGGTACACGTCCGCCGCGGCCACCCCCGCGAACCGTCCCTCCACGTGCACCGGCGCGGACAGGGTGAGGCTGTACTCGTCCGAGCAGAGGTAGTCGACGTACGGCCCGGCGACCGCCCGCTCCCCGGTGTCGCGGGGCAGCGCGAACCAGTCCCAGTGCGTGTAGTCGGCGTACGCCGAGTGCTCGGGATCGAGGTCGAGCAGCAGCGGCCGGATGCCCCCCTCGGACGTGGTCTGCCACCACTCCAGCCAGGCCGGTACGTCACTCAGCAGTCCCGGCGCGGCGACGAAGCCGACGCCGGACACCAACTCGTGCCGGGCCAGCCGGAGATGGAGGCCCGGGCGCAGCGCGGCCAGGTCCACGGTCGCCGGACGGCGGCCCTGTGCGGCCACTTTGGCGAGCAGCGCCGTGGTGTCGGCGCGGGTGGCGGCCACGGCGTCGAACACCGACTCCAGAGCCGAGCGCACCCCGGCCGCGACGGACTGCTCGGGTGCCGTGGCCGGCGTTGCCGTCGCGAGGCTCATGCGTGCCCTCCAGCAGACGGGGAGCGGACGCGGTGCCGCTACAGGGCCAGCCGCTCGGCGATCAGCCGAGCCGTCGACTCCTGCACGCACCGCTCGGCCAGCTCCCTGGCCGAATCGTGGGCCCCATCTTGCACGGCCGAGATTACGGAGCGGTGACGGTCTGCGGCTTCTTCACGATATTCGTCGCTGCCGAGCACGAGACACAGCAGCGCCCCGACCTCGGTCTGCAACGCGACCTGTTCCCGGGTGAGCCGGGCCGACTGCGCGGCGGCGGCCAGTTCGACATGGAACCGGCCGTACACCCGGCCGCGCGCCGCCGCGTTCTCGGCGTGCGTCAACTCATCGGCCGTACGCCGCAGTTGTACGAGGTCCTCGGGTTCGGTGCGCTCCGCGGCGAGCCGGGCGGCGGTGCCGGACAGGGCGGCCCAGTGGTCGCCGAGGTCGCGCAGCTCCTCGGTGCTCCAGCCGCGCAGCCGGACCTTCAGCCGCTCCTCGCCGGGGACCTCGGGCAGGGACACGAAGCTGCCGCCGCCGCGCCCGCGCCGGGTGGTGACCAGACCCTGCTGGCGCAGCGCCATCAGCGCCTCCCGCAGGGTCACCGTGGACACACCGAGCTGCCCGGCGAGCTCGCTCTCGCCCGGCAGCTGCTCACCGTCGGCGAGCAGTCCGAGTTCGATGGCGTCCCCGAGCCGGCTGACGACGGCGTCCACCCGCGCCCGGTTGTCGACCGGGGCGAAGACGGCTTTTCGGGCGCCGCCGTTGGTGTGCTGCTGCTGGTTCACGGCCACCACCTTGCATGTTGACTCAAGCTTTACCCTAAGGGGGCCTTGAGATTTGAACTATGACTTCATATGTTTCCGTGCAACGTCATAGAGCACCAGAAAGGTTCCCGCCCATGGAGGGGATTGCGATCCGGCTGCGGGATCTGCGGAAATCGTTCGGCGAGACGACCGCCGTGGCCGGCGTCGACCTGGAGATCAGGGACGGCGAGTTCTTCTCGATGCTCGGCCCGTCCGGCTCGGGCAAGACGACCGTGCTCCGCATGATCGCCGGCTTCGAGAGCCCCACCGGCGGCACCATCGAACTCGCCGGCCAGGACGTCACCGGCCTCGCCCCCTTCGAGCGCGATGTCCACACCGTCTTCCAGGACTACGCCCTCTTCCCGCACATGACCGTCGAGCAGAACGTCGCCTACGGCCTCAAGGTCCGCAAGGTCCCCAAGGCCGAGCGCCTGGTCCGCGCCCGAAACGCCCTCGCAGAGGTACGACTTGAGGGCTACGGCGCCCGCCGCCCCGCCCAGCTCTCCGGCGGCCAGCGGCAACGCGTCGCGCTCGCCCGCGCCCTCGTCGGCCGCCCCCGTCTGCTGCTGCTCGACGAACCGCTCGGCGCCCTCGACCTGAAACTGCGCGAGCAGATGCAGGTCGAACTCAAGGCGCTCCAGCGGGAGGTGGGCATCACCTTCGTCTTCGTCACCCACGACCAGGAGGAGGCCCTGACGATGAGCGACCGCATCGCCGTCTTCGACCAGGGCCGCATCCAGCAGGTCGGCACCCCGGCCGAGGTCTACGAGCGTCCCGCGACCCCGTTCGTCGCGTCCTTCGTCGGCACCTCCAACCTGCTGGCGGGCGAGGCGGCCGAGCGGATCGTCGGCACCACCGGTACGTACAGCATCCGGCCCGAGAAGATCCGCGTCCTCAAGGACTCCGCCGAGACCGGCGAACCGGACCACGAGAGTGCCGCCGGCACCGTCGCCGAGGTCGTCTACCTCGGGGACTCGACCCGCTTCCTCGTCGACCTCGACGCCGGCGGCCGGCTCACCGCGCTCCAGCAGAACCTGGAGACCTCCGCCGAGGACGTCGCCGCCTACCGCGGCAGCCGGGTGCTACTGCAATGGCACCGGCGCCACACGGTGCACGTCCCCGACCCCCGCTGACCCCGCTTGCTCCTTCACCCATCTCCTCCACCCATGGAGAACGCCGTGCGTCTCACCCGAACCCTTCAGGTGGCGGCCTGTGCCGCCGTCCTGCTCGCCGCCACCGCCTGCGGCTCCTCCGACAGCAGTTCATCGGGCGGCGGCCTCAACCCCCCTGACCTCAAAGCCCAGTCGAAGCTCGGCAAGACCGAGGGCGAGGTCAACCTGATCGCCTGGGCCGGCTACGTCGAGGACGGCTCCAACGACCCCAAGGTGAACTGGGTCAGCGACTTCGAGAAGCAGACCGGCTGCCAGGTCAACTCCAAGGTCGCCGCCAGCTCCGACGAGATGGTCAAGCTGATGAAGACCGGCGAGTACGACGCCGTCTCCGCCTCCGGCGACGCCTCCCTGCGCCTCATAGCCTCCGGTGACGCGGCCCCCGTCAACACCAGCCTGGTCCCCAACTACAAGGACATCTTCCCCGACTTGAAGCTCCAGGCCTGGAACTCGGTCAAGGGCAAGGCCTACGGCATCCCCCACGGCCGCGGCGCCAACCTCCTCATGTACAACACGCAGAAGGTCACACCCGCCCCGACCTCCTGGGCCGCGGTCTTCGACGACGCCTCCAAGTACAAGGGCCACGTCACCGCGTACGACTCGCCGATCTACATCGCCGACGCGGCCCTCTATCTCAAGGCCACCAAGCCCGAGTTGAAGATCAAGGACCCCTACGCGCTCGACCAGACACAGTTCGACGCCGCCGTCGCCCTGCTGAAGAAGCAGAACGCGGACATCGGCGAGTACTGGAGCGACTACCTCAAGGAGATCTCCGCCTTCAAGAGCGGCGACTCCGTCGTCGGCACCACCTGGCAGGTCATCGCCAACCTCACCGCCGACGAGGGCACCAAGATCAAGGCCTTCGTACCCAAGGAGGGTTCGACCGGCTGGTCCGACACCTGGATGATCTCCGCCAAGGCCAAGCACCCCAACTGCGCCTACAAGTGGCTCAACTGGATCGTCTCGCCGAAGGTCAACGCCCAGGTCGCCGAGTACTTCGGCGAGGCCCCCGCCAACTCCAAGGCCTGCACCGAGACCAGCGACAAGAACTTCTGCACCACCTACCACGCCGCCGACACCGCGTACTGGAAGAACATCGCCTTCTGGAACACGCCCATCGAGCAGTGCCTCGACGGCCGGACGGACGTCAAGTGCGTGCCGTACGCCAAGTGGGTACAGGCCTGGACCGAGATCAAGGGCTGAGACATGTCCCTGCTCAACTGGACCGCGGGGGCGCTGTACCGGCGCCCCCGGCTACGGCTCTCCCTGCTGCTCTCCGCACCGCTGCTGTGGCTGGCCGTGCTCTATCTCGGCTCGCTGAGCGTGCTGTTCGTCTCCGCGTTCTGGACGACGGACTCCTTCACCTCCGAGGTGGTGAAGGTCTGGTCGACCGACAACTTCCACGAGCTGTTCACGGTGCCCGTGTACCGGCAGGTCATCCTGCGCAGCATCGGCGTCGCACTCTCGGTCACGGTCCTGTGCGCGGTGATCGCGTTCCCGGTCGCCTTCTACACGGCCCGCGTCGCCAAGCCCAAGTGGCGCCCGCTGCTCGTGGTCGCCATCCTCACCCCGTTGTGGGCCAGTTACCTGGTCAAGGTGTACGCGTGGCGGCTCATCCTGTCCCAAGGCGGCCTGGCCGACTGGATGTTGAAGCCGTTCGGCCTGAGCGGACCCGGCTTCGGACTGCCGGCGACCGTCCTCACGCTCACCTACCTCTGGCTGCCGTACATGGTCCTGCCGATCCACACCGCGCTGGAGCAGCTGCCCGCCAACCTCCTCGACGCGTCGGCGGACTTGGGCGCGCGGGCCGGGCGGACCTTCAGGTCGGTCGTGCTGCCGATGGTGCTGCCGTCCGTCGCCGCCGGGTCGATCTTCACCTTCTCACTCAGCCTCGGCGACTACATCACCGTGCAGATCGTCGGCGGCAAGACCCAGCTCATCGGGAACCTCGTCTACTCCAACATCGAACTCAACCTGCCCATGGCCGCCGCCCTCGGCACCGTCCCCGTCGTCGTGATCGTCGTGTACCTGCTCGCGATGCGCCGCACGGGCGCGTTGAGCAGCCTGTAAAACACCATCGACCGCCTCTGAAGGAGGTGACATGTCATGCAGCTCTCCCGTTCCGCACGCATCGCCCTGCGCGTGGCCGCCGGGCTCGGCTTCGCGGTGATCTACGTCCCGCTCCTGCTCGTCCTCGTCAACTCCCTCAACCCGGACCGCAGCGCGAGCTGGCCGCCGTCCACCCTGACCCTGCACTGGTGGTCCGTCGCCTGGCAGAACTCGGGCGCCCGCGCAGCCCTTTGGGTCTCGGTGAAGGCCGGACTCGGCGCCACCGCCATCGCCCTGGTGCTCGGCACCCTGATCGCCTTCGCGGTCGCCCGGCACCGCTTCTTCGGCCGCGGCGCCATCTCCTTCGTGGTCGTGCTGCCGATCGCGCTGCCCGGCATCGTCACCGGCATCGCCCTCAACTCGGCGTTCAGCACGGTACTTGAGCCGCTCGGCGTGGGCCTCGGCCTGTTCACGGTGATCGTCGGACACGCCACCTTCTGCATCGTCGTCGTCTTCAACAACGTCGTCGCCCGGCTCAGGCGCACCTCCGGGTCGTACGAGGAAGCGGCGATGGACCTGGGCGCCGACACCTTCCGCGCCTTCGTCGACGTCACCTTCCCGCTGGTGCGCTCCGCGCTCCTGGCCGGCGGACTGCTCGCGTTCGCGCTGTCCTTCGACGAGATCGTGGTGACCACCTTCACCGCCGGACCCGGCATCGAGACCCTGCCGATCTGGATCTTCAACAACATGACCCGACCCCAACAGGCGCCGGTCGTCAACGTGGTGGCCGCGGTGCTCGTCCTGCTCTCGGTCGTCCCGATCTACGTCGCACAGCGACTGTCCGCCGACACGGCCACCGCCAGCCGGGTCTGACGGCCTGAGCACCTGTTTTTCGGGGCGTCGGCCGGTCTAAGCTCTGCGGATGACCTTGGAATGGGAACAGGTAATCGTGCACTCGGAGGATCCGGCGGCCCTGGGCCAGTGGTGGGCCACGGCTCTCGGCTGGGTGGTGGTCCACTCCTCCGACGACGAGTTCGAGATCCGTCCGGCGCCGGACCGCCTGCCGGGCATCGACTTCGTCCGGCTCGCCGAGAGCAAGAAGTCCAAGAGCCGACTGCATCTCGACTTCAGGCCCGACGACCAGGACGCCGAGGTGGCCCGTCTGGTGGCGCACGGCGCACAGCGGGTCGACATCGGCCAGGGCGAACAGTCGTGGGTGGTACTGGCGGACCCCGAGGGAAACGAGTTCTGCATCCTCGGGCAGCGGACTCAGTAAGCACTCCTGGATGAAATGAGTGGTGTCCCCGGCCCGTGCCGGCTCACGTCCTCGCGATGCCGTGGTCGGCGGAGCCGGACTGGTGGGCGCAGCCTGCGCCCTCTACGCGGCCCGGGCCGGCCTCGATGTCGTCATCGTGGATCGCGGCCCGGTGCCCGGCGGCACGACCGGCGCAGGTGAGGGCAACCTGCTCGTCTCCGACAAGGAACCCGGCCCCGAAGTTGGCCTCGCCCTCCTCTCCGCCCACCTGCCGGACCACCTCCCCGCCATCGGACCCGATCCCCGGACCCCCGGGCTCGTCCACGCCTGCGAGCACGAGGGCGCCGGCATCGGACTCGCCACCGGCACCGGGCACTTGATCGCCCAACTGCCCGGCGGCAAGACCCCCGACCTCGACATGGCACCCTTTCGGCCCGACCGATTCCAGGACGACGAGCAGGGCGAGTGAGCTCAAGATCCCCGCAGGACCTCGCCGATGGCCGCCCTGGACCGGCCTTCACGGTCACCCTGGACGGCCGCGAGATCGAGGCGCTTCCGGGCCGGACCGTCGCCGCCGCACTGTGGTCGGAGGGCGTGACGTCCTGGCGCGCCACCCGGGTCGGGGGAGCGCCGCGTGGCGTCTTCCGCGGCATCGGGATCTGCTACGACTGCCCCGTCACCGTCACCGTCACCGTCACCGTCACCGTCAACGACCGTCCGAACCAACGGGCCTGTCTGGTGCCGTTGCACCCGGGCGACGCCACCCGTACGCAGTAGGGAACGGGCCACGATGACTGAGCGACCGCACCTCACAGCCGCACGCCCGCAAGCCCTGCACCACCGGTGGCGGACGTGGCAGCGGCTCGGCGACGCCCTCGCCCCTCACGTGGAGGCAGGCCGTGCAACCCACTTGACGGGCCATCACGTCTGCTTCGTGGAGCGGAGGTTGAACGAAGGAGACGGTGCTGCCGACAGAATCGGCCCCCGTGACTCCTTCACCGTGCACGCCCTCCTCGGCCCCGAACAGGAGGTCCCCGTCGAGGTGCGCGCCGACGCCGTCCTCCTCGCCACCGCCGCATACGAGAAGGTCCTCCCTTTCCCCGGCTGGCCCCTCCCCGGAGTCCTCACCGCGGGTGGCGCCCAGGCCATGCTCAAGGGCTCCCTAGCGGTCCAGGGACGAACCGCCGTGGCCGCCGCCACAGGACCGCTCCTCCTGCCCGTGGCCACCGGTCTCACCGCGGCGGCGTCGAGGTGGCCGGGACCGCCGACCCCGTCTCCCTGGAGGCGCTGCGCCCCGCCGCCCGGGAGATCGTCGGCGCGGCCGTGTCCGGCGACCTCCTCGCGTACGTCGAGGCCGACACCCGCTTCCATCTCGGGCTGCTCGCCCTGGCCGGCAACGCCCATCTCGTCGAGGTCGTCGGTGATCTGCGGGGCGATCCCGCCTCTACGGGCTCACCGCCCTCGTCCAGGAGGGACGTCTGCCGGCCTCCGCCCAGGAGCACCTGGACCTCCTGGACGCGCTGGTGGACCGTGACAAGCGGGCCGTGCGTGAGATCATGACCCGTCACCTGGGACATGTCCGCGGTCTGTGGGCCGCACACGACTGACATCGGGGTCGTGACGCCGCGAGTGACGGGGTGGGTCCACTCCGTGATGTCGAGAGTCCGTCCCGTTCGGTTGCCCCATAACGCAAACCACTTGCATCACTTGCGCTATTCTTGCGCACATGACGCGACGACTTGCTGAGGTGGCGAAGAAGGTCGGGGTCAGCGAGGCCACGGTCAGCCGGGTACTCAACGGCAAACCGGGAGTCTCCGACTCGACCCGGCAGTCGGTGCTGTCGGCCCTGGACGTCCTCGGCTACGAGCGGCCCACCCAACTGCGCGGCGAACGCGCGCGACTGGTGGGCCTGGTGCTGCCCGAGCTGCAGAACCCCATCTTCCCCGCCTTCGCCGAGGTGATCGGCGGCGCGCTCGCCCAACTCGGCCTCACCCCGGTGCTCTGCACCCAGACCAAGGGCGGGGTCTCCGAAGCCGACTATGTGACGCTGCTGCTGCAACAACAGGTCTCCGGGGTCGTGTTCGCCGGCGGCCTGTACGCCCAGGCGGACGCACCGCACGACCACTACCGGCTGCTCGCCGAACGCAACATCCCGGTCGTCCTGCTCAACGCGGCCATCGACCACCTCGGTTTCCCCGCCGTCTCCTGCGACGACGCGGTCGCCGTCGAGCAGGCCTGGCGCCACCTCGCCTCCCTCGGCCACGAGCGCATCGGGCTGGTCCTCGGACCCGCCGACCACATGCCGTCGGCAAGGAAGTTGACCGCCGCGCGGGCCCTGTCCCCGGACCTGCCCGACGAGTTCGTCGCGCGCGCCATCTTCTCCATCGAGGGCGGCCACGCGGCGGCCTCCCGGCTGATCGACCGGGGTGTCACCGGCATCATCTGCGCCAGCGACCCGCTCGCTCTCGGCGCGGTAAGGGCCGCCCGCCGCAAGGGACTTGACGTCCCGTCACAGATCTCCGTCGTCGGCTACGACGACTCCGCATTCATGAACTGCACCGAGCCCCCGCTGACCACCGTCCGCCAGCCCATCGAGGCCATGGGCCGGGCAGCCGTGGAGCTCCTGAACTCACAGGTCGGCGGCGCCGTCGTACCCGCCGAAGAGCTGCTCTTCGAACCGGAACTGGTGGTCAGGGGTTCCACCGCGCAAGCCCCACGCAGCTGACAGGCGTCCTGCTGTCGAATAATTACAGATTCTGCGCGACATCTTGCGGAGAGATGTCGGCGGTGCTTGAGTGTGGGCGCCCACCGCTCCTGCCCAGAGGGGTCCACCGATGAGAAGCACCGGGTTCCGCCGCACCTTCGCCGCGATCGGCGTCTGTTCTCTCGCGCTCACTGCCTCCGCCTGCGGGTCCGGCGACGACTCGGCGAGCGGCAAGACACGCATCACGGTCAACTGCGAGCCGCCCAAGAGCGCCAAGGTCGACCGCAAGTTCTTCGACTCCGACGTCGCGGCCTTCGAGAAGAAGAACACCGACATCGACGTCGTCACCCACGACGCGTTCCCCTGCCAGGACCCGAAGACCTTCGACGCCAAACTCGCCGGCGGCCAGATGGAGGACGTGTTCTACACGTACTTCACCGACGCCAAGCACGTCGTGAACATCAACCAGGCCGCCGATCTCACGCCGTACATCAAGGAGTTGAAGAGTTACGACACGCTGCAGAAGCAGCTGCGTGACATCTACACCGTCGACGGCAAGATCTACGGCATCCCGCGCACCGGCTACTCGATGGGCCTGATCTACAACCGCAAGCTCTTCCAGCAGGCCGGCCTCGACCCCGACAAGGCGCCGACGACCTGGGCCGAGGTCCGCGCCGACGCCAAGAAGATAGCCGCGCTCGGCAACGGCACCATCGGCTACGCCGACTACAGCGCCCAGAACCAAGGGGGTTGGCACTTCACCGCCGAGATGTACTCCCAGGGCGGCGACGTCGTCAGCGCCGACGGCAAGAAGGCGACCATCGACACGCCTCAGGGTCACGCCGTACTGCAGAACCTGCACGACATGCGGTGGACCGACAACTCGATGGGCAGCAAGCAGCTCCTGGTCATCAACGACGTGCAGCAGCTGATGGGTTCGGGCAAGCTCGGCATGTACCTCTCCGCGCCGGACAACATCCCGATCCTGGTCAAGGAGAAGGGCGGCAACTACGACGACCTCGCCCTCGGCCCGATGCCCGGCGGCCAGGGCACGCTCATCGGCGGCGACGGCTACATGTTCAACAAGCACGACACGCCCGCCCAGATCCGCGCCGGCCTCAAGTGGCTCGACAGCATGTTCCTCACCCCGGGCAGCGGCTTCCTCGGCGACTACGCCCGCGCCAAGAAGGCCAACGCACCCGTCGGACTGCCCGAACCGCGGCTGTTCACCGGCGCCGCCGACGCCAAGGACCAGCAGGTCAAGAAGGCCAACTCCAATGTCCCGGTGGCGAATTACCAGGCCTTCCTGGACGGCAACCAGTCCCTCCAGATGAAGATCGAGCCGCCGGACGCCCAGCAGATCTACTCCGTCCTCGACTCGGCCGTCTCCGCCGTCCTCACCAAGAAGGACGCGAACATCGACCAACTCCTGAAGGACGCCTCCGGAAAGATCGACGGCATCCTGGCCCGGGGCTGACCCGATGACCCGGACGGCCACCCGGAGTCCCGCCCGGACGACGGCGGTACGACAGGTCGAGGCGCCGCCCCCGGCAGGGGACCGGAGGCGGCGCCGCCTCCTCGACCAGGCCCGCGCCTACGCCTTCCTCATCGGCGGCCTCGTCTGCTTCGCCCTGTTCTCCTGGTACCCGGCGATCCGCGCCGTCGTGATCGCCTTCCAGAAGTACACGCCCGGCTCCTCGCCCGAGTGGGTCGGCACCGCCAACTTCACCCGCGTCTGGCACGATCCCGAGTTCACCGCCGCCTGGCGCAACACCCTCGTCTTCACCCTGCTGGCCCTGCTCATCGGCTTCGCGATCCCGTTCGTACTCGCCCTGGTCCTCAACGAGTTGAGGCACTGGAAGGCGTTCTTCAGGATCGTCGTCTACCTCCCCGTGATGATCCCGCCGGTGGTCACCGCCCTGCTGTGGAAATGGTTCTACGATCCCGGAGCGGGCCTCGCCAACGAGACGCTGCGCTTCCTGCACCTGCCCACCTCGAACTGGTCCAACGGCACCGACACCGCCCTCATCTCCCTGGTGATCGTGGCCACTTGGGCCAACATGGGCGGCACGGTCCTCATCTACCTGGCCGCGCTCCAGTCCATCCCCGGCGAGCTGTACGAGGCCGCCGAACTCGACGGCGCGAGCCTTCTGCAACGCGTGCGGTACGTGACGATCCCTCAGACCCGGTTCGTCATCCTGATGCTGATGCTCCTTCAGATCATCGCCACGATGCAGGTGTTCACGGAGCCGTTCGTCATCACGGGCGGCGGCCCGGAGAGCGCCACCGTCACCATCCTCTACCTGATCTACAAATACGCCTTCCTCTACAACGACTTCGGCGGTGCCTGCGCGCTCAGCGTCATGCTCCTCGTGCTGCTCGGCGTCTTCTCCGCCGTCTATCTGCGGCTGACCCGCTCCGGAGAGGACGACCTGTGAGCACCCGCACACTTCTCTCCCCGGCAGCGCTCGCCAGGCCCCGCGGCAGGGCCGTCTACTGGACCGTGTTCACCGGCGTCGTCGTCCTCTTCGCCGTCGCCTTCCTCTTCCCCGTCTACTGGATGGTCACCGGCGCGATGAAGTCGCCGGACGAGGTGGCGCAGACCCCGCCCACGATCATCCCCAAGCACTGGCACCTCAGCGGCTACACGGACGCCTGGGACCTGATGCAGCTCCCGGAGCACCTGTGGAACACGGTCGTCCAGGCCGCCGGCGCCTGGGCCTTCCAGCTGGTCCTGTGCACGGCCGCCGCCTACGCCCTGTCCAAACTGAAGCCCGCCTTCGGCAAGTTGATCCTCGGCGGCATCCTGGCGACGCTGATGGTCCCCGCCCAGGCGCTGGTCGTACCGAAGTACCTGACCGTCGCCGACCTCCCGCTGATCCACACCAGCCTGCTCAACAGCCCCCTCGGCATCTGGCTGCCGGCCGTCGCCAACGCCTTCAACCTGTATCTCCTCAAACGGTTCTTCGACCAACTCCCGCGCGACGTCATGGAGGCCGCCGAGATCGACGGCGCCGGAAAACTCCGCATCCTGTGGTCCATCGTGCTGCCCATGTCCCGGCCCGTGCTCGGCGTCGTCTCGATCTTCGCCCTGGTCGCCGTGTGGCAGGACTTCCTGTGGCCGCTGATGGTCTTCTCCGACACCGACAAACAGCCGATCAGCGTGGCACTCGTCCAGCTGTCGCAGAACATCCAACTGACCGTGCTCATTGCCGCGATGGTGATCGCGAGCATTCCCATGGTCGCCATGTTCCTGGTCTTCCAGCGCCACATCATCGCCGGGATCAGCGCGGGCAGCACGAAGGGCTGACACCGCCCCTCGACGCCCTCCGACAGAAAGGCCAGCACAGTGGGACAGCCCACCCCTGCCCTCAGCCACGACTGGTGGCGCTCCGCCGTCATCTACCAGGTGTACGTCCGCAGCTTCGCGGACGGCGACGGCGACGGCACCGGCGACCTCGCGGGCGTCCGCTCCAGACTGCCCTACCTCGCCGAACTCGGCGTGGACGCCCTGTGGTTCAACCCCTGGTACCTGTCACCGATGAAGGACGGCGGCTACGACGTCGCCGACTACCGCGCCATCGACCCGGCCTTCGGATCGCTCGCCGAGGCCGAGAAACTCATCAGTGAGGCACGGGAGTTGGGCATCCGCACGATCGTCGACATCGTGCCCAACCACGTCTCCGACCAGCACCCGTGGTTCCGTGCCGCCCTCGCCGGCGGCCCCGAGCGCGACCTCTTCCACTTCCGCCCGGGACGCGGCGCACACGGCGAACTCCCGCCCAACGACTGGCCGTCCCAGTTCGCCGGCTCCACCGAACCCGTGTGGACCCGCCTCCCCGACGGCGACTGGTACCTCCACCTGTTCACCCCCGAACAGCCCGACCTCAACTGGGCCCACCCGGCCGTCCGCCAGGAACACGAGGACATCCTGCGCTTCTGGTTCGAACGCGGCGTCGCCGGAGTGCGCATCGACTCGGCCGCGCTGCTCGCCAAGGACCCCGCACTGCCCGACTTCGTCGAGGGCCGCGACCCGAACCCCTTCGTCGACCGCGACGAACTCCACGACATCTACCGAGCCTGGCGGGCCGTCGCCGACGAGTACGGCGCCGTCTTCGTCGGCGAGGTCTGGCTCCCCGACACCGAACGCTTCGCCCGCTACCTCCGCCCCGACGAACTGCACACCGCCTTCAACTTCGCCTTCCTGTCCTGCCCCTGGGACCCGGACCGGCTGCGCGCCTCGATCGACGAGACCCTCGCCGAGCACGCCCCGATCGGCGCCCCCGCGACCTGGGTCCTGTGCAACCACGACGTGACCCGCACGGTCACCCGCTACGGCCGCGCCGACACCGGCTTCGACTTCGCCACCAAGGCCTTCGGCACCCCGACCGACCTCGCCCTCGGCACCCGGCGCGCCAGAGCGGCGGCGCTGCTGTCGCTGGCCCTGCCCGGCGTCGTCTACCTCTACCAGGGGGAGGAGCTGGGGCTGCCCGAGGTCGAGCTTCCGGTCGACCGCATACAAGATCCGATGTACCTGCGGTCGGGCGGCACCGACCCCGGCCGCGACGGCTGCCGGGTTCCACTCCCGTGGGTGGCCGACGCGCCGTACGCGGGCTTCGGCTCGCGCGGCGAGCCCTGGCTTCCGCAGCCGGCCGGCTGGACATCGTATGCGGTCGACCGTCAGCAGCAGACCGTCGACTCCATGCTCAACCTCTACCGCGAGGCGATCAGCCTCCGTCCGGCCTTCGGCGACGGCCCCCTCACCTGGCTGCCCGCCCCTGACGGCGTCCTCGCCTTCGCCCGCGCGGACGGCGCGACGTGCGTGGTCAACCTCTCGGACACGCCCGCCGACCTCCCCGCGCACACCGAACTGCTGCTCACCAGCGGCCCCCTGGACGACCAGGGACGGCTGCCGCAGGACACGGCGGCCTGGCTGCACGCCGCGTAACGCCGACGGTCGACTGCCGACAGTCGACGATCAACGGTCGACGGCGGCCAGTCGCCAGTCGCCGGCCGACAGCCACCCCGCATCCCGCTATCCCCGTACCCCCACCTCGAAGGGATCAGCACATGCACAGCACCATGCTCAAATCTGTCAGGCGCATGCCAAGTATCGGTGCGGCCGTCGCGCTCGCCGCGGGCATGCTCGTCGTCCTGACCCCCGCCGCCGCCCACGCGGCCTCCGGCGCCTCCCTCCCCTTCACCTCCGTCGAGGCCGAGTCCGCCACCTTCACCGGCACCAGGATCGGCCCCGACTACACCCAGGGGACCCTCGCCTCCGAGGCCTCCGGGCGGCAGGCCGTGCGGCTCGACTCCGGGCAGCGGATCGAGTTCACCGTGCCGCGGGCGGCGAACGCCGTGAACGTGTCCTACAGCGTTCCGGACGGGCAGAGCGGCAGCCTCGACGTGTACGTCAACGGCACCAAGATCGCCAAAACCCTCGCCGTCACCTCCAAGTACTCGTACGTCGACACCAGTTGGATCGCGGGCGCCAAGACACACCACTTCTTCGACGACTCCCGTCTCCTGCTCGGCCAGAACGTGCAGCAGGGCGACAAGGTCGCGTTCGTCGCGACGGGCACCCAGGTCACCGTCGACGTCGCCGACTTCGAGCAGGTCGCCGGGGCCGCCGCACAGCCGGCCGGTTCGGTGTCCGTGGTCTCCAGGGGCGCCGACCCCAGCGGCGCGGGCGACTCCACCCAGGCCTTCCGGGACGCCATCTCCGCCGCCCAAGGGGGAGTGGTGTGGATCCCGCCGGGCGACTACCGGCTCACCTCCTCCCTCAGCGGCGTACAGAACGTGACACTCCAGGGCGCCGGTCAGTGGTACTCGGTCGTGCACACCTCGCGCTTCATCGACCAGTCCGGCTCCTCCGGCGGCGTCCACATCAAGGACTTCGCGGTCATCGGCGAGGTCACCGAGCGCGTCGACTCCAACCCGGACAACTTCGTCAACGGGTCGCTCGGGCCCGGGAGTTCGGTCTCCGGGATGTGGATCCAGCACCTCAAGTGCGGCTTCTGGCTGACCGGCAACAACGACAACCTCGTCGTCGAGAACAACCGGATCCTCGACACCACCGCCGACGGCCTCAACCTCAACGGCACCGCCCACGGCGTGATCGTCCGCAACAACTTCCTGCGCAACCAGGGCGACGACTCCCTCGCCATGTGGTCGCTCAACTCGCCGGACACCAACAGCGGTTTCGAGAACAACACCATCTCGCAGCCGAACCTCGCCAACGGCATCGCGATCTACGGCGGCACGAACATCACGGTCCGCAACAACCTGATCTCCGACACCAACGCCCTCGGCAGCGGCATCGCGATCTCCAACCAGAAGTTCCTCGACCCCTTCTACCCCCTCGCCGGCACCATCACGGTCGAGGGCAACACCCTCGTCCGCACCGGCGCGATCAACCCCAACTGGAACCACCCCATGGGCGCGCTGCGCGTCGACTCCTACGACAGCGCGGTCAACGCCACCGTCAACATCACCAACACGACCATCACCAACAGCCCTTACAGCGCCTTCGAGTTCGTGTCCGGCGGCGGGCACGGCTACTCGACCGGCAACGTCACCGTCAGCGGTGCGACCGTGCAGAACACCGGCACGGTCGTCGTCCAGGCGGAGGCGCAGGGCGCGGCGAAGTTCAGCAACGTACAGGCCACCGGCGTCGGTGCGGCCGGCATCTACAACTGCCCCTACCCGTCAGGCTCCGGCACCTTCAACATCACCGACGGCGGCGGCAACTCCGGCTGGAGCAGCACCTGGTCGGACTGCTCGACCTGGCCGCAGCCCGGCCAGGGCAACCCGCCCCCGGACCAGAACACCAACCTCGCCAAGGGCCGCCCGGCCACGGCGACCGGCTCGCAGGACGTCTACACGCCCGGCAAAGCGGTCGACGGCGACGCCAACTCCTACTGGGAGTCCGCCAACAACGCCTTCCCGCAGGCCTGGACGGTGGACCTCGGCTCGGCGCAGGCCGTCCGCAGGGTGGTGCTGAAGCTGCCGCCGGCGTCCGCGTGGAGCGCGCGCACGCAGACCGTCGCCGTGCTGGGCAGCATCGACGGCTCGACCTACTCGACCGTCGTCGGCGCCACCGGCTACCGCTTCGACCCGGCGACCGGCAACACGGTGACGGTGGCCCTGCCGAGCGGCACGAACCTGCGCTATCTGCGGCTCAACGTCAGCGCCAACACCGGCTGGCCGGCGGCGCAGTTCAGCGAAGTGGAGGCGTATCAGACTTCGTGAGCCGGTCCTGAACCGGGAGGGTTCCGCGCTTCGCCGCCTGGATCTGCTCGTACACATGGGTCCGCAGTTCGGCGAAGCGCGGGGCGACCCGGGTGTGCAACTGGTCGCGCTCCACGGGCAGATCGACCTTCAGCTGCTCCTGCACGACGGTCGGGGACGCGGACAGGACGACCACCCGCTCGCCCAGGTACACGGCCTCGTCGATGTCGTGGGTCACGAAGAGGATCGTGATGCCGCGCTCCCGCCACAACCCCCGTACCAGGTCCTCCAGATCGGCCCGGGTCTGGGCGTCGACCGCCGCGAACGGCTCGTCCATCAGCAGGACTTCGGGCTCGTACGCCAGCGCGCGGGCGATCGCGACCCGCTGCTGCATACCGCCGGAGAGTTGCCACGGATAAGCCCCCGCGGCTTCCGCCAGCCCCACCGACTCCAGCGCGTCCGCGACCAGTTCCCGTCGCCGGGACTTGCTCAAGGCCTTTTGCTTCAACGGCAGTTCGACGTTCTCGCCGACCCGCATCCAGGGGAACAGGCTGCGCCCGTACTCCTGGAACACGAACGCCATTCCGGGCGGCGGACCGCTCACTTTCCGTCCGCTCAGCAGGACTTCGCCCGCGGTCGGGGTGAGCAGTCCGCCCATGCACTTGAGCAGGGTGGTCTTGCCGCAGCCCGACGGGCCGACGAGACAGACGAGTTCGCCGGCGTCGACGGTGAAGGTGAGGTCCCGCACCGCCTCCACCCGTCGGCCGGAACCCTCGTAGACCTTGTTCAGGCCGCGTACGTCGAGCATGGACCGCCCTTTCACGATGTTCACGGGGACCGGCGGGTGGCCGCGCGCAGGCCGTGGTACCAGCCGAGCACCCGCCGCTCGACCATCTGGAAGACGACGGAGAGCAGGAATCCCAGCATCCCGAGAACGAGGATGCCGGTCCACATGTCGGGCACCGCGAAACTGCGCTGGAACTGGACGACGGTGTAGCCCAGTCCGTCGGTGCCCGCGAACATCTCGCTGATGACCATGAGGATGATCCCGATGGACAGCGCCTGGCGCAGCCCGGTGAAGATCTGCGGGCTCGCCGAGCGCAGCACCAGGCTCCGCAGGCGGGCGCTGCCCGTGATGCCGTAGGAGAGGGCCGTCTCCTTCATGACCGGGTCGACCGCGCGGACGCCCTCGACCGTGTTGAGGAGGATCGGCCAGACGCAGCCGCTCGCGATGACGACGATCTTCATGGTGTCGCCGATGCCCGCGAACAGCATGATGACCGGGACGAGGACGGGCGGCGGTACCGCGCGGAGGAACTCCAGGACCGGTTCGCACACCGCGCGCACCCGCCGGTAGGAGCCGATGACCGTGCCGAGCGCGACGCCGGCGACGGCCGCCGCGGCGTAACCGGCCGTCAGCCGCAGCACGCTGGGCAGTACGTCCGTCCTGAACCGGTCGGCGGTCCACACGTCCGGGAAGGTCTTGAGGATGGTCCGCAGCGGTGGCCAGAACACATTGGTGCTGCCGTCCGACGCCAGCCACCAGACGGTGAGCAGCACCGCCGGGAGCGCGACCACGAACAGCAGCCGGAGCAGAGCGCGCCTCACACCGTCACCTCCCCGCGCACCGACTGGTGCCAGGCCAGCGCCCGCCGTTCCACCGTACGCGCGCCCACGTTGATGACGAGCCCGAGCAGACCGGTCACCACGATCAGCGCGTACATCTCGGGCACGGCCTGCGAGCTCTGCGCGACCATGATGGTCGCGCCCAACCCCGGTGCTCCGATGACCAGTTCGGCGGTGATGGTCAGGATCAGCGCGACGGCCGCCGCCAGCCGCACGCCCGTCATGACGTACGGCAGCGCGCTCGGCCACAGCACGTGCCGCACCCGCGCCCAGGTGCCGAGACCGTAGGACCGCGCCGTCTCCTCGGCGACCGGGTCGACGTCCTGGACGCCGTAGAGGACCTGGATCAGGATCTGCCAGAAGGAGGCGTAGACGACGAGCAACAGCACCGACCTCAGTTCGGTGCCGTACAACAGCACCGCGAGGGGGATGAGGGCGACCGACGGGATCGGGCGCAGGAACTCGACCGTCGACGCCGTCGCCTCGCGGAGGTACGGGACGACGGAGAGGAGGACGCCCGCGACGATTCCCGCGCCGACGGCGATCGCGAGGCCCAGGGCCCAGCCGGTGAGGGTGTCGCCGAGCGCCGACCAGAACGCGCCGTCCTTCATCTCGTCCCAGAACGCGGACGCGATGCGGCTGGTCGGCGGGAAGTAGGCCTCCTTGACGATGCCGACGCGCGGCACGACCTCGCCGAGGGCGAGGAAGGCCGCGAGTCCGCCCGCACCGAGTGCGGTGTTCAGTCCTTTCACGGGAGCAGCGTGTTCAGGTCGGGGGTCTTCTTGAAGAGGCCGTCGGTCTCGCTCAGCTTCTCCAGTGCCTCGATCGACGAACGGTTCGGATCGGCCGGCCACTTGGGCAGGATCACCTTGGCCAGCACACTCGCCGGGACCTTGGTGTAGGTGGCGACGATCTGGCGTACCTCGTCCGGGTGGGCGTCGGCGTAGGCCAGGGACTCGGCGGTGGCCTCCTGGAACTTCTTGACCACGTCCGGGTTCTTGGTCGCGTACGCCGTCGACGTGAAGTACATGGCGACGGTGAGGTTCGGCGCGACGTCGACCAGCGGCCAGGCGATCTGCTGGGCGCCCTGGCTCAGCATCGTGGTGAGCGCGGGTTCGACGGCCATCGCGGCGTCGATCTGGCCCTTGTCGAGCGCGGCCGGCATCTGGTCGAAGGCCAGCTCGACGAACTTCACCTTGTCCGGGTCGCCGCCGGCCTTGCGGACGGATTCGCGTACGGCCGTCTCGTTGATGTTCTTCAGCGTGTTGACCGCGACCTTCTTGCCCTCCAGCTCCTTCGCGGACTTCAGGGTGCTGCCCTTCTTGACGACGAGGGCGCCGAAGTCCTTGCCCGACACGCCAGTTGAGGCGACACCGTTGGCGATGGCCTTCACCGGGACGTCATTGCTCTGGGCGAGCATCAGTGAGGTCATGTTGGAGAAGCCGAACTGGAACTGGCCGCTGACCACACCCGGCACGATGGCCGCGCCGCCCTGCGCGAGCGTCATCGACAGTTTCAGGCCGTGCTTGCTGAAGAAGCCCTCTTTCTGGCCGAGGTAGAGCGGGGCGACATCGACGATGGGGATGACCCCGACCTTGACCGTGGTGGTCCCGGTGGACGAACTGGACTTGTCCGACGCTCCGTTGCCGGACGAACCGCAGGCCGACGCGGCGACCAGCACTGTTCCGGCCGCGAGGCCGACGAGCAGACGACGCATGGCAACTCCTGTGCAGACGACGTTGTTCCGACAGGCTGTGCGCAGACCGCACAGTGGTGCTCAATTGGTGCTGAGCGGGAACGTAGAGCCCCGGCACCGCCGGGTCAATGCCTAATGCTCACAATATTGTTGACAGTTATCGAAGTGCGCTCTTGGCGTGTCCGAAGAGTGCACCCGGTGCATCCCCCTGGAGGCGACGATGCCTGCGGCCGCTCGCGAGCCCCACTTCGTCCGGTCGTTCGAGCGCGGCCTCGCCGTCATCCGCGCCTTCGACGCCGACAACGTGGAGATGACACTGAGTCAGGTCGCCCGCAGCTGCGACCTCACCCGCGCGGCGGCCCGCCGCTTCCTGCTGACCCTGGCCGACCTCGGGTACGTCCACACCGACGGCCGACTGTTCCGGCTCACCCCGCGCGTGCTGGAACTCGGCTACGCCTACCTCGCCGGACTGACACTCCCTCAGATCGCGCAACGGCATCTGGAACAACTCGCCGACCGCACACAGGAGTCGTCCTCGCTGTGCGTCCTCGACGGCGACGACGTCGTCTACGTCGCCCGGGTGCCCACCCGCCGCATCATGGCCGCGGCCATCACCGTCGGCACCCGCTTCCCGGCCCATCTGACCTCCGTGGGCCGGGTCATCCTCGCCCACCTGGGCGACGAGGAGATCGAACAGCGGCTCGCCCGCGCCGAGTTGCGCCCGCTGACCGCCCGCACGCTCACCTCGCCGACGCTGCTGCGGGACGAGCTGCGCCGGGTGCGGCGGCAGGGATACGCCATCGTGGACCAGGAGTTGGAGGAAGGACTGCGCTCGGTCGCCGCCCCGGTGCGGGACCGGGACGGCGCGGTGGTGGCGGCCGTGAACATCCCCGTGCACGCGGGCCGCAACTCCCTGGACTCGGTCCGCCGGGAGTTGCTGCCGCAACTGCTCACGGCCGTCGCCGGGATCGAGGCCGACCTGCGGATCACAGATCCAGCACGAGCCGCTTCCCCAGACAGCGCGAGACACAGATGAGCATGGTCTCCCCGGCCGCCCGCTCCTCCTCGCTCAGCACCGAGTCCCGGTGGTCCGGGGTGCCGTCGAGGACGTCCGTCTCACAGGTCCCGCAGGTGCCCTCGGTGCAGGAGAACAGCACCTCGACCCCGGCGGCGCGCACGGTGTCGAGCACGGACACGCCCACCGGGACGGTGACCGTCCTTCCGCTCCGCTCCAGCACGACGTCGAACTCGCCGTCGGCGCCCGCCTCCTGGACCTTCGGCTGGAACCGCTCCAGGTGCAGGATGCCGCCGGGGCAGCGGGCCTCGACCGCGTCGAGCAGCGGTCCGGGACCGCAGCAGTAGACGAGGGTGCCTTCGGGCACGCCGTCCAGGACGGACGGCAGGTCGAGCAGCCCGACCTCGTCCTGCGGAGCGACGGTGACGCGATCGCCGTAGCGGCTCAACTCCTCCGTGAACCCGAGGGAGTTGCGGGTGCGACCGCCGTAGAGCAGGCTCCACTCCGCGCCCGCAGCATCCGCCGCGGCGAGCATCGGCAGGAGAGGGGTGATGCCGATGCCGCCCGCGACGAAGCAATAGCGGGGGGCCGGCTCCAGGCGGAAGTGGTTGCGCGGTCCGCGCACCCGCACCTTGTCGCCCTGCCCCAACTGCTCGTGCACATACGCCGATCCGCCCCGCCCGTCCGGCTCGCGCAGTACCGCGATCCGCCATGCCGTGCGGTCCGCCGGGTCGCCGCACAGCGAGTATTGGCGCTCCAGGCCGGGGCCGAGCACGACGTCGATGTGGGCGCCCGGCTCCCAGGCCGGCAGTCGCTCGCCGAGCGGGTGGCGCAGGGTGAGGGCGAGCACGCCGTCGGCCGCGAACTCCCGCCGGTCGACGACGAGTTCGGCTTCGTATGCGGTCATGAGCTGTTTCCTTGCGGCTCGTCGAGTGCGTGCCCCCGGGGATGGGCGAGCATCCACTCCCACATCTCGATCGGATCCTGCGAGGTGTGCTCGCGTCCGCAGTGGCAGGTGCCGTGCAGGATGTCGGTGCCCGGCAGCCAGTCGATGCGGTAGACCTCGCCGGTCGGAGCGGTCACTGGACCCTCTCCACCGGCTTGGCGCCCTCCTCGACCAGCCGGGCGAGGATACGGCGGGCGGCGAGACCGCCGGTGTCGATGTTGATGCTCAGCTCCTGGTAGCCGGCGCGCTCCGAACCCAGCGTCCGCTGAAGGAGGTTCAGGGCGTCCACGTCCTGCATGACCACGGTGTGGTTGTTGGCCCGCAGGAACTCGGTGACCTCGGCGTCGTCCGTGGCCCAGTCGCGCGAGACCGCCCAGAAGTCGTACACCTTGCCGTCCGAGGAGGGCGTGATGGCGTAGGTGATCTCGGTGTGGAAGCCGTTCGGGTCGCTGCCGTCCTCCTCGGGGAGCACGCCGACCGGGGCGATGCGGCTGTGCAGGAGGTAGAGGCAGGGCGCGTGGTATTCGATGTCCTGCCAGCGCGTGATCCGGCCCGCGATGCCGGTCGACCTGGCGTAGAACGGCGGGCACTCGGCGTCGTCCATGTGCCGGCTCACCCGTACGACGCCCGCGCCCTCGTCGACCTCCGTGGTGATCGGCGTCTCGGCGACCTCGGGTGAGCCGATGTAACCGCCGTGCAGATACGTCTCGTGGGAGAGGTCGAGGAGGTTGTCGACGAGGAGGCCGTAGTCGGCGTCGATCGGCTCCATACCGCTGACGGTGACCCACTCGGGGGAGGCGAGGTGCGGGGCCCGGGGGATGACCTGCGGGTCCGCGAGGGCCGGGTCGCCGATCCACACCCACACCAGCGCGTCCTGCTCGACCACCGGGTACGAGGCGACGCGGGCGGTGCGGGGGATGCGTTTCTGCCCCGGCACGTACACGCAGCTGCCCGTCGTGTCGTAGGTGAAGCCGTGGTAACCGCACACGATCCGGTCCCCGTCGAGCCGGCTCTCGGAGAGCGGGAACCGCCGGTGCACACACCGGTCGTGCAGTGCCACGGCGGTGCCGTCGTCCTCGGTGCGGTAGAAGACGAGGGGCTCACCGAGGATCGTCCGGCCGAGCAGCTCACGGCCGACCTCGTGACTGTAGGCGGCGACGTACCACTGGTTCCTGGCGAAGGCGGTCATGTGCGGCATTGGCGGTCCCGTCCCTGTCGGCGGGGCTTCGTCGCCCCGCGTGCCGTGGTTGGACTCAGCGTCCTGACGCCGGCGGTGGCTCCGCAAGACGGCTTCTGCCAGACGGAAGAACTTCCGTGAGGAGCTGGTCCAGGATCGGCGTCACCGCAGTTCAACTGCCGTTCGTTCAGCGTGTCCTGCGCCGATCCCGGTTCACGATCATGAGCAACCCGGACCCGCGCACCCGTCGGCGGCGCCCTCGTGGTGCTCCCGGCGGGTGCGCTCGGCCCCGTCGGGCCACACCACGTCGACGGGGATGCCCGCCGCCCGGGCTTCGAGCACGGTGTCGGCGGTGCCGCCCCCTCTGCCGGTGGGCGGAGTGCCGTCCCAGACGGCGACGAGCCGGTCGGCACGTGCCACCAGGACGCTGTTCGCCGCCTCGTACGCCTGCCGGCCGGCGGTCTCGATCGGCAGGACGACGATGTCGTGGGCGGCCTCGACCAGACGGTCGAACAGGGGCGCGTGTTCGGGCCGCACCCGGGCGTGCCGGTAGTCCCGGGAGGGGATGACGACGTCCAGCCGGCCGCCGACGGCGAGCACGGACTCCGCGAAGAGGGAGTCGGCGCCCCTGGCGAGACAGGAGACCCCGACCAGTTCCCCGTCGGCGGTGTAGCCCCGCAGCAGTTCGTCCAGGGCGGTGCGCACCAGGGCGGAGGTCTTTGCCGTCAGGTCGATGTGCCCGGTCACCGCGATGGTCGTCATGGAGCGACCCTTTCACTGGCCGGCGGGCTCCTGGAAGGTGTATCCGTGGCGGAGGATCACCTTCACCGACCCCATGGCGACCACCCGGTCCGCCTCCTGCTGCGCATGGGTGAGCGCGGAGTACGGGACCAGCAGGGGGTGCCTCTTGCGTCGCCGGCTCAACCTGCGCCCGTACCGCCAGCCCTCGGACAGACGCTGCCGGGCCCAGTTGTCGTGGGCCTCCTCCGCGAGGATCTCGATCAGGGCGCGCAGGCTGTCGGGGACCTTCACCTCCACAGGGCCGGGTGGTGGGGGCGTCCACGGCTGCCGCCCGTCCCGTCGCATCATCCGTGTCTCCTGGGCGGACTGGGCCATGCCAACCGGATCGCTTCCAGGATCAGGGTGGCTGCCACGTCGCCCGCGTACTGCTTCCAGGCCTTCTCCTGCTCCGGCCGCGCCGAGTTGACGGAGATGCCTTCGGTGGCGGTGCCTGCCACCGCGCACACCATCGAGAACGACACATGCGTCCGGCCGCCCCTGCGGGTCTGGGTGACGGCACCCGCGGCGTCCGCACCCCCGAGCTCGACGGCGGCCAGCCTCGGCCAGGCGCCGATCACCG